>NZ_JBMNDS010000100.1:0-36883 GCF_052543295.1 Streptomyces sp. SAS_270 | reverse complement strand
CCGGAGCCCCAGCTGAGGCGGGGGTGCCGGCCCCCGTGGCCGTGGAGCTCGTGCACACCTTCTCGCTGCTGCACGACGACATCATGGACGGGGATGCGATGCGCCGCGGCCGTCCCGCCGTCTGGGCGGCGTACGGCACCGGTCCCGCCGTCCTCGCCGGTGACGCGCTCTTCGCCCTGGCCGTCGAGACCCTCGCCGCGACCCCGGCGACGCCGCGTCTGGCGGGAGCCGTGCGACAGCTCACCGCGGCCCTGAACGACCTGGTCCGAGGTCAGGCGGACGACCTGCTGTTCGCGCACCGCCCATGGACCGGCCCCGAGGCGGTGAGCGCGGCGGAGTACGCGATGATGGCCGAGCACAAGACGGGCGCCCTGCTCGGCTGCGCGCCCGCCCTTGGTGCGCAACTCGCAGGCGCGCCGCACCGGACGGTCGCTGCTCTCGATCGCGCCGGGCGCCATCTCGGCGTGGCCTTCCAGATCGCCGACGACGTTCTCGGCATCTGGGGCGATCCCGCTGTTACCGGCAAACCGGTGCACAGCGACCTGCGGCAGGGAAAGAAGACATTTCCTGTCCTAGCGGCCCTGGACGCCTCCGGTGGGTCGGCGCTTGCCGAACTCCTCGCATCCCGCGCCGCCTTGGACGACACGGCCGTACGTCTGGCGGTTGCGCTCGTCGAGCAGGCGGGCGGCCGGGGCGCGGCTCTGCGCGAGGCGCGCCGTCATCTCGCGGCGGCGGACGGTCTGTTGGCCGGTGCCGGCCTGGCGCCGCGAGCGGTCGAGGACCTGCGCACCCTGCTGTCCTCCCTCGCCCATCGAGTGATCTGACCTTCTTCGCCCCGGCCTGGCTGCCTGCTGTGTGCCCGAGGCAATGCGAGGTCCGTCACATCCACGTGTCAACGGACCCGGTCGGGCAACCGTTCCAGCCGTCTTCGCATCTGTTCGGACGACGCACAGTTGGTCACCTGTCGATCACCGAGACATGAAAATTCGTAAAGAAATCGCCTTGAAAGTTGCAAAAGGGATCTTCCTTCTTTACATGTACATGGTGAATCGGTGAAGGTGTCGCCTCGGGGCCCGACAGCCCCCACGGTGCTCAACAGCGCTGTGTGTCAGGACGGTTGGCGATCCCGGCCGCCCATGTTCAAAGGAACTCAGTGCGTAGACCCCACATACGCCGTCTGGCGATCGCCGTCGCGGTGACGACGGCTGCCACGATCCCGGCGGGCCAGGCTCTTGCGACCACGCCCGACTCGCCCTCACGTGTGGCGACTTCGGCGTCCTCTCCGGTGGACGCGGCCAAGGCGGCCGCCTTCGTCCACGCGTCGGCCACCGGTGTCACTCAGGGCGACACCCTGCAGGCCAAGGACGTCATGGTCGACCCGGACGGCAAGCAGCACGTCCGCTTCGTGCGCTCTCATGGCGGTATGCCGGTGCTGGGTGGCGACCTCGTCGTCCACCTCAGCAAGCAGTCCGCCTATCTCGGTGTGACGCGGGCCGCCGACCACGTGGTCAAGCCGGGCGCGACCAAGGCGAAGCTGACGGCCCAGCAGGCCGAGCAGAAGGCCGCCGCGGCCGCCAAGGGTGACGCGGGCAGTGCTCAGCTCGTCGTCGACGCCCGTGACGGCGCGGCCGCCCTCGCCTACCAGGTGCAGGTCAGCGGCAGCGACACCACGGAGGCGGGCGGCTCCCGCACGGTCGTCGTGGACGCCCAGACCGGCCGCATCCGCAGCAACACCCCCGTCATCGACGAGTTCATCTCGCCCTCGCTCGACGAGACCCTGCGCAAGCGCGGCGAGAAGCTGAGCCCCGAGACGGGCCTCGGCACCGACGCCGCGCCGTCCGCGTTCGCGACGGGCCAGGGCACCGCCCACTACCCGTCCACCGCCACCGGAAGCGGCAAGTCGCTCTTCGTCGGCAAGGTGACGCTGACCACCACGCGGACCGCGAGCACCACCTACGTCCTCAAGGACCCGACCCGGTGGAACACCGAGACCCGGGACGCCAGGGGCCAGGAGCTGGAAGCCTTCTCGCGCGGCAAGAAGTTCACCGACGGCGACAACAAGTGGGGCACCGGCACCACCTCCAGCCGCACCACCGCCGCGGTCGACGCCCAGTACGGCATCACCAAGACGCTGGACTTCTACAAGAAGACCTTCGGTCGCAAGGGCATCAAGAACAACAGCACCGGCGCCCGCGCGATGGTCCACTTCGGCAACAAGGTCGGCAACGCCTTCTGGGACTCGACCTGCGGCTGCATGCTCTACGGCGACGGAGACGGCGAGCTGTTCACCAAGCCGCTCGTCGTCCTCGACGTCACCGGCCACGAGCTGACCCACGGCGTCGTCGACGCGACCGCCGGCCTGGAGCCCACCCGTGTGGACCAGGACGGCAACCAGTACGGCGAGCCCGGCGCGCTCAACGAGTCGCTCGCCGACATCTTCGGGTCGAACGTCGAGTTCTCCGCCAACAACCCGAACAACCCGCCGAACTACCTCCTCGGTGAGAAGCTCGGGCTGGAGCAGAAGTTCCTGCGCCGCCTCGACCACCCCTCGCTGGACAGGCTGGAGGGGACGATCGACTACTGGTCCTCCGCGGCCTACGACACCGAGGTCCACGCGGGCTCCGGCGTCTCGTCGCACGCCTACTACCTGCTCGCCGAGGGCAGCGGCCGCAAGACGATCGGCGGCGTGGCGTACAACTCGCCCACGTACGACGGTTCGCGGGTGACGGGCATCGGGCGTACCAAGGCCACGGCGATCTACTACCGGGCGCTGACGCGGTACATGGTCTCCACGACCGACTTCCACGACGCGCGGAAGGCCACCCTCAAGGCGGCCGCCGACCTGTACGGCGCGAGCAGCACCGAGTACAAGACGGTGAACAAGGCCTGGGCCGCGGTCAACGTCACCTCGGCCAACACCCCGTCCGCCAATCACTGACGGCTGACGAACGAGGTTCGGGTGCCCCGCCGTACGGCGGGGCACCCTTCGACGTTCACGGGGCTCAGTGCTGCTGCGTCTTCTGCGGCGTCACCTCGCTGGGCCGGACCACGACGTAGCCCTCGCCCTCCAGCTTCAGCTGCACGGCCTCGCCGGAGCCGCCGCGGATCATCGAGCCGATCGACTGCGACCGGTGCAGCGAGGTGTGGAGGTGAGCGGTCCAGCCGACGATCGCATCCGTGTCGACGAACACCGGCTGCTGCGGCGAGACGGGGATGACCAGCGGGTTTCCCTCACAGATCAGCCCGAGCCGGCCATGCCCGGTGAAGACGCTGTTGAACAGGCCGCCGCCGGTGATGCCCGCGCCCTTCACGGTCTTGATCTCGTACGACAACGTGGAGTCGAAGCAGAGCACGTTCCGGCCGTTGACCGTGAAAACGTCACCCGGCTCGATGTCGACTATGAAACAGTTCTGCGCCTCGTGCGCGAACCAGGCCTCGCCCTGCCCGCGCACCGCCATCAGCGGCAGACCCTCACCGGTGACCGCACGCTTGAGCATGCCGCCCACGCCCTGGCCCTTGCGCTCGAACTGCAGATTCCCCCGGAAGGCGATCATCGCCCCCTGCCGCGCGAACATGTCGCCGTTGACGGCGTACTTGATCGACTTGGCGTTCTGAATGGTCATGCCCGGCGCGACGGCGGGCTGCACCATGTGGTCACTGGAAAAGAGATCACCCTTCATGCGGGGCATCTTGGCCCGGAGGCTTCCATTCCGCCAAGATCGCGGAGTTGCCGTTCCCGAACGTCCGGGTACCTGTGGATTTTCGGGCGCCCGGACTGGCGCCGGCCCCGGCGGGCTGGCACCGTGGCGGGCATGGGACATCGGCTCGATGACGTGAGTTCCGCAGCTCGGCTGGCCGCTCCGGACGAGGGCATCAGCCAGGAGGAGCTGGCCCTGGCCGCCCGGAACCACGGACTGCCGCTGGAGGCGCTGCGGTACGACGTCACACCGCCCGGCCTGCACTATGTGCTCACGCACTACGACATCCCCGACGTCGACGGCGCCCCGTGGCAGCTGACCCTGGGTGGCCGGGTAAGGCGTCCCCTGCAACTGGGCATGGACGACCTGAGGTCGTATCCGGCGGCCACCGTCCGGGTGACCATGGAGTGCGCGGGCAACGGCCGGGCCCTGCTGACGCCGCGGCCGGTGAGCCAGCCGTGGCTGGTGGAGGCGGTCGGCACGGCCGAGTGGACGGGTGTGCCGCTGCGCCTGCTGCTCGCCGAGGCGGGCGTCGAACCGGACGGTGTGGACGTCGTCTTCACCGGCGCCGACCACGGGGTCGAACGCGGCGTCGAGCAGGACTACCAGCGCGCGCTCCCGCTGGACGCGGCCATCGGCGAGGAGTCCGAGATCCTCGTCGCGTACGAGATGAACGGTGCCCCGCTGCCGCCCCAGCACGGTCGCCCGCTGCGTCTGGTGGTGCCCGGCTGGTACGGCATGGCGCACGTGAAGTGGCTGCGTGACGTCACGGTCGTCGACACCCCGTTCACGGGCTTCCAGCAAGCCGTGGCCTACCGGCTCCGCCAGGACGCCGGCGACGAGGGCGAACCCGTCACCCGGATCGCGCCGCGCGCCCTGCTGATCCCGCCCGGCTTCCCGGACTTCATGTCCCGGACCAGGGTGGTCCGCCCCGGCGCCGTACCGCTGACCGGACGCGCCTGGTCGGGCCGCGCACCGGTGACCGGAGTAGAGGTGAGCACGGACGCGGGCCGCTCCTGGCACCCGGCGGAGCTGGAGCAGGTAACCGGTCACCGCTGGGCCTGGCGCCGGTGGACCTTCCCCTGGGACGCCACACCCGGCAGCCACGTCCTGAGTGCCCGGGCCACGGACGCCGAGGGCCACACCCAGCCCTTGGACCAGCCGTGGAACCGAGGCGGCTTCGCCATCAACCTGGTCCAGCGGGTGAGTGTCCTGTGCCTGGACGCCGGCGACTCCGGCACCCCGGGTGAGTCCCGCTGAACGACTGAACGGGCGCACGGCGCCCCGGTCCGCTCTCGCACGTCCCCAACAAGCGTGTCCTGTGCGGGGGTTGACCGTGAAGACCTCCACTGGTTCAGTGGCTGAGCCACTGGACCACTCAGCCACTCGCCCCAGGGGGAACTGTGGAGGCACTGCCGCGCGAGACGATCGTGGACGTCCTGGAGGACCGGCTGCGCGAGGACATCCTCAACGGCCGCCACCCGACGGGCAGTTACCTGCCACCGGAACGCCGGCTCGCCGACGGCTACGGCGTCACCCGCACCACGCTCAAGCACGCCTTCGGGCGACTGGTCACGGCAGGCCTGCTGGAGACCCGGCACGGAGTCGGAACCCGGGTGCGCGACTACGTGCGCCTGGGCGGCGCCGACCTGCTGCCCATGCTCGTCCGCCACGACGCCCGATGGGTCCAGGAGGTCTTCGAAGTGCGGCGCAGCATCGGCGCGTTGATCGCCGAGCGGGCCGCGTCACGCGCCACCGCCGGCATGCACGACGAACTGCGCGCACTCCTGGAAGCCGTACGGGAGGCCGAGGACACCGACGCGGTGCAACTGGCCGACGTGGAAGTGCACCGTGCGCTCGCCCGGGCCACCGGCAACCGCGTCTACGTCCTGCTCACGAACACCCTCTTCAACGCCTACCTGCCGGTGCGCGCCGCACTCGAGGGGCCCTTCACCGACCCCGCGGCGGCCCACGCGCGGCTGGCCCCGGTCGTCGAAGCCGTGACCGCCGGCGACGCCCGGCAGGCGCACACCGCGGCCGACGCCTACCTGGAGGCCACCGAACGCCTCATGCGGGAGAACCTCGCGTGAGGGGCACCGCGTTCACCGAGACGATGCTCGGCACGGTCCGCCTCGACGGCGAGCAGCACGCGAAGCAGACACGCCGCATCCGCCTCGACCTGCGAGCCGAGGCCGACCGTCTGCTGCGCCCTCACCGGACGACCGAGGCCCGTCTGAGCGGCCGGATCAGGATCGCGGGATGGGCCGACGACCCGTGCGCCGAGGGCGAGTTGGAGATCTCCCCGCTTTCCCGACGCCGTATCCGCTACCGGCTCACGTTCACCGCGAACGGCCGCGTCCTCACCCTCGACGGCTGGAAATCCGTGACGCCCCGCAGCCCCGTCACCTCGATGACCGTCCTGCCGTTCACGCTGTACGAGGGGGATGCGCGGGTGGGTGAAGGAGTGCTGCGTTTCCCTCTCGCCACCGGTCTCGCGCCCTTCCTCCTCAGCTTCCGCTTCCCCCGGCGCGACACCGGCGCGGAGCACCTCGCGCCGCGATGGAACGGTGACCCGGGGCGCACCGAGGTCTGGTACACGACGCTGACCGATCCGGCGAGCGGCACCGGCGTCTGGCTGCACCACGAACTGACCGCGCCCGCCGACGGATCCGAGCCGACGGCGCACGGCTGGGTCGCGGCCTTCCCCCGCCGCGGCGAGGTACGGCACGCCCGGTTCGGACCCGTCCCCTGGAAGAGCCCCGCGAGCGGGTTCACGGCAGACGGCGTCACCGCCATGCCCGGCCGACTGACCGGCACCGCGGGCGAGTTCGGCTGGGACCTCACCGAACGCGCCGAAGGGCCTGCGCTGTTCACCTTTCCGCGCTGGTCCTGGCGCCGCCCCCTGCTGCCCGCCGCCCAGATGCTCCCGGCCGCGCGGGCCACGTACGAGGGCACCTTCTCTTACGGGGACCGTACGGTGAACCTGGCCGGCGCACCCGGCGCCACGGCCCGCATCTACGGGCACGGCAACGCCCGGCGCTGGGCCTGGCTCCATGCGGAGCTGGGCGGCGGCGACGTGCTGGAGATCGTCGCGGCGGTCTCCACCCGCCCGGGCCTGCGCCGGCTGCCGCCGCTGGTGTTCCTGCGCCTGCGGCGCCACGGCCGCACCTGGCCGCGGCGTGCGGAGCGGTCGGCGATCGGGCTGCTGGGCCTTGGGCGGTTCCGGGCACGGATCGGCCTGCCCGGCTGGACCGTGACAGGCCGCACCGCCCTGCGCCGCATCCGCGTCGAGGTCACCCAGCCCGCCGAGCGCACCCTCACCCTGGAGTACCGCGATCCGGACGGCTCCCGCGCCGTATGCCGCAACAGCGAGACGGCCGACGCCCGCGTCGTACTGGAGCGCTGGTGGGGCCGCTGGCGCCCGGAAGCCGACTGGGCCCTCGACGCCACCGCGCACGCCGAGGTGGGCGAGCGGTGAGCGCCGAAGGAATCGTCGCCGCGCTGCTCGCCGACACGGGCGACGAGGCGTGGCCCGCCCGGGTGCCGGACCGCCTGGACGCCCTCCTCGACGCGATGCCCGGTCCCGCGCGAACCGGCGTACGGATGGGTCTCGCGGCGGTCGAGACGTACGCCGTCGCCCGCACCGGCAGACGCCTGGCGGCCCTCGACCTCGACGGACGCGAGGAAGTCCTCGGCGCGCTCGGTGGGCGCCCCGCGCTCGCCCCGCTGCTGGATGTCCTCAAGGTGCCCGTCCTGCTCGCGGCGGCCACCGAGCGGCTGCTCGCGGTATCCGGCGGACCCGCACCCCGTCCAACACCGGAGGACCCGCCCCTGGACTGCACACCGGCGGATGCCTGGCCCGCGCGCTCCACCGCCGACGCGGTGGTGGTCGGATCCGGAGCCGGCGGAGCGATGGCCGCCCGCACGCTCGCCCGGGCCGGACTGAGCGTCGTCGTGCTGGAGGAGGGGGAGCACCACTCGACGGCCTCCTTCGGCCGAAGGGCACCGCTCGACCGGTTCACCGAGCTGTACCGGGACGGCGGCGCCACCTTCGCCCTGGGCAACCCGCCCCTCCTGCTGCCCGTCGGACGCGCCGTAGGCGGCACCACCGTGGTCAACTCCGGTACCTGCTACCGCACTCCGGCCCCCGTACTGGAGCGCTGGAGCCGCCACGGCTTCCGGCTCGCCGAACGCTTCGGACCCTGGCTCGACGAGATCGAGCGCACCGTGCGCGTGGCCACCCAACCGCTCGACGTCCTGGGCCACAACGGACTGCTCGCCCTCACCGGGGCCGAACGGCTCGGCTGGCGCGCCGGGCCCCTGCGCCGCAACGCCCCCGGATGCAGGGGCTCCTGCCAGTGCGTGGTGGGCTGCCCCACCGGCGCCAAGCAGAGCGTGCAGCTCTCCGTCCTGCCCGACGCCTGCACCGCGGGGGCCAGGATCGTGACGGGCGCACAGGTACGGCGGATCCTGCTGGACCGCGACCGCCCCGGCGAACCCCGGGCAGCCGGTGTCCAGGTACGGCGGCCGGACGGCGGCCGGCTGGAGATCCTCAGTCCGCTCGTCGTGACCGCCGCCGGAGCGCTGCACACACCGGCGCTGCTGCGCCGCTCGGGACTGGGCGGCCATCCGCGCCTAGGCCGCAACCTCAGCGTGCACCCGGCCACCAGCGTCGCCGGACGCTTCACCGAACGTGTCACCTCCTGGCAGGGCGTACTGCAGAGCGCCGGCATCGAGGAGCTCCACGACCGGGGCATCCTCATCGAGGCCACCGCGAGCCCGCCCGGCATGAGCAGCTTCGTGCTGCCGGGCCTCGGCCGGGCGCTGCGCCGCGAACTGGAGGGCGCGGAGCACCTCGCGACCCTCGGCGCCATGATCGCCGACCGTCCCTCGGGCCGAGTCCAGGGACGCGAGCGCACCCTCGTCCGCTACGACCTGGACCGTCGTGACGGCGACCGGCTGATGACCGCTGTCCGGGCCATGGGCCGGCTCCTCTTCGCGGCGGGCGCCGAAGAGGTCCTCACCGGCATCCCGTGCGCGCCCCGCGCCCGCTCGCTCGGCGAACTGGACGAGCTCCTCGCCGCCGTGGACGCGCGCCGGCTGCACCTCTCGGCGTTCCACCCCACCGGCACGGCCGCCGCCGGCGACGACCCCGAGCGCGCCCCGGCGGACCCCGAGGGCCGACTGCGGGGTGTGCGCGGCGTCCTGGTCGCCGACGCGTCCGTGCTGCCGTCCTGTCCGGAGGTCAACCCTCAGCTGAGCGTCATGGCGGCGGCCCTGGGCATCACGGAATCGCTCGTCGAACGCGAGGGCGGCAGGCCACAGCGCTGATACAGGCGAAGGTCAGGCGAGCGCCCGGTCGCCGCCCAGCCCGGCACGGCGGAGCATGAGGGCATGGGCACCGGCACGGGACGCACACGGGCGGCGCGCCTGGCGGCGTGGGTGCTCGCCGTCCTGTCCCTCGCCGTCGTGATCGCCACCGCCACCGCGCGCAGCACCGTGCTGGACGCGGGGTTCTACCGGTCCGTACTGGACGACCAGCACGCATACCCGCGGCTGTACGACCAGGTCCTGGTCGATCCCCGGGTCAGCCCCGTGACCAGGGACCTGCTCGGCCGGCTGCCGGTCCCGGAGGCGGCGGTGACGTCCAACCTCAAGACGGTGCTGCCGCCCGAGACGCTTCGCGCCCTCACGAACGAGCAGATCGGACACCTCGTCGCCCATCTGCGGGGCGACGAGGACCCGCTGCGTCTGTCGGTCGACGTCCGGCCCCTGGCGGCGAACCTCGGAGACCTCTCGCAGATCTACTTCGGCGACCTCGTGGGCTCCCTGCAGGAGACCCCCGAACCCGATTTCGCGGCCTTTCGCGCCGGGCTCGTCCAGGCCGTGACCCGGCTGACCGCGGGACAGGCACCGGTCCGGCTGCCCAGCCTCTCCCTGACCGCACAGCAGGTCTCGGCCGCGGCCGACACACTGCTGCGAGCCGTACCGGAGAGCGGGCGGCCGGCGCTGCGCCCGGACGTCGAGGCGGCTCTCGCCGACGGCGATGTCGCCGGTGCACTCGCCGCCGTCGGACCGGCCGTCTTCTCCGACCGTACGCGTGCGGCCGCCGCGGATCTGCGCAAGGTGGCCGACGGCGGAACCTGGAACATCACGGCCGACCTCGGAGCGGGCTCGGTCGGCGCCCTCGACCAGGCGCGCGCCGGGACGCGACTCGCGCTCGGCGTGGTCGAACCCCTGGCCCTGCTGGTGGCCCTCGCGTCCCTCGCCGTGCTGTGGTTCACCGCGCCGCCAAACGTGCCCGGCCGGCTGCGGCAGCTGGGCTGGGCGCTCGGCGCGGGCGGCCTCACGGCGGCCGTCCTCGCCCTCGTCCTGGGGCTGATGACCGGCCGCAAGGTACTGGACACGCCGTCGTCCTGGCCGGAGTCGGTCGCGCGGCTGGTCGACGACGTGCAGACCGCCGCCTTCGACCGCATGCTCACCGCCGCCCTGACGACCGCCCTCGTGCCGCTGCTCGCGGGCGCCCTCCTCGTCGCCCTCGCACGGCTCATGGAACGACGACCGGACCCTTTCGCCACTCGCCGTGCCCAGGCCGTGCCCGCCCTCGGTGCCACGGCGCTCGCCCTGGCCGGGGTGGCCCTGGTGCCGCTCGCGTTCACCGGCCAGGACGCCCGCGTCTGCCAGGGCAGCACCCGCCTGTGCGACCTGCCGTACGACGAACTCGCCCAACTCACCTCGCACAACGCGATGTCCACGACGGCGGACCGGTTCATCGGCCCGCTCCAGGACCCCGGTATCACCGGCCAGCTCGACGACGGCGTACGCGCCCTGCAGATCGACACCTATCACTGGGAGCGGCCCGATCAGGTCGCCGAGAGGCTCAAGGAATCCGACATCCCGCCCGAGGCGCAGAAGTTCGTCCTGGACGCCGTCAACCGGTTCAACCCCGCGCGCGAGGGGTGGTGGCTGTGCCACTCGGTGTGTCGCGCGGGCGCGCTCGAACTGGTGTCGACACTGCGGGAGTTGGGGGACTGGCTGCACGCGCACCCCACCGAGGTCGTCACTCTCATCGTGCAGGACGACATCAGCGGCACCGACACGGCACACGCCGTCGAACAGGCCGGGCTGACGGACCTGCTGTTCATCCCCGACGAGGACCCCCACCACCCTTGGCCCACCGTCGGCGACATGATCGACGACGGCCACCGCCTCGTCGTCTTCGCCGAGCGGGCCGACGGCCCCGCACCCTGGTACCGGAACTTCTACCGGTACGGCATGGAGACGCCGTTCGCCTTCCGGTCCGCGCAGGAGATGACCTGCGCACCGCACCGCGGGGGCACGGACAAGCGGCTCTTCCTCCTCAACCACTTCATCACCATCGACGGCGGCAGCCGCCTCGACGCCGGACAGGTCAACCGGCGCCAGGACGTGCTGGACCGTGTCCACGCCTGCGAGCGCGAGCGCGGCCGCCCGGTCAACTTCGTCGCGGTGGACTACACGACGATCGGCGACGCCGGGGGAGCGGTGAACGCCCTCAACACCGAGCGCGCACACGACCGTTGACGGCGGGCGCTCCGAGTTCCGGCACCGTGGCGCCGCTCCGGCCGTGAAGACCTGACGAGTTCCTCATATCCGTCCGCCAAGGTCGACACATGATCAGATCCATACGGATACCGGCCGCCGTCCTGGCCACCTCGCTCCTGCTCGCCGGCTGCGGAGGCGACAACGGGGCGGCGATGGACCATGTGACCGGCGCCGCCCCCGAACCGGGGAACGGCACAAGTCACGCAGCCAGGACCACGCCCGCTCCGCAAGTCTCCCCACGGACGGCACCCCAGCAGGTGCCGGGGCTGGGACCGAAGACCTGGGCCAAGGTCCCCTCCACTGCCCGTCAGGTCGTCGTCGTCACCGGACGGGGCCGCGACTCGTCCGTGTCCACCGTGGTGCTGTACGAACGCACCGCCTCGGGCTGGCAGGCCGGTGCGAGTTGGCCCGCGCACAACGCCGCCAAGGGCTGGAGCGACCATCACCTCGCCGGTGACCTCCGCTCGCCCGTCGGCGTCTACGCCCTCACGGACGCCGGAGGGCTGCTCCCCGACCCCGGCACCCGGCTGCTGTACGACCGCGGACCCGCTTTCGCCGCCGTCGGAACGGGTTTCGAGGGCGAGCCGCTGACCGGCTCGTTCGACTACGTCATCGCCATCAACTACAACCGCAGGCCCGGAACCACGCCCTTGGACTGGACCCGCCCGCTGGGCGCGGCACGCGGCGGCGGAATCTGGTTCCACGTCGACCACGACGGTCCCACCCACGGCTGCGTCAGCGTCGCCCGGGCGCACATGAAGACCCTGCTGCGCACACTGGACCCGGACCGGAGCCCTGTCGTGGTCATGGGTGACGGCGACTCCCTGCGGAAGTGAACACCCCTCGGCAAGGCGCCATGGCGGGCGTGGGTGAAGGTGGCAGGCGGATATGAGGAAGTTGTCAGGGTGTGGGAAGTGCCTCCCGCCCGGCCACTGCCCTCTCCGGTGCGCTTAGCATCGGCCTCGTGTGTGCACATGTGCTGGTCGCTGAGGACGATGAGATGCAGGCGGAGCTGATACGCCGCTCGCTGCTGCAGGAGGGCCACAGCGCAACCGTGGTCCACGACGGTGCGGCCGCGCTCGACGCCGTCCGGCGGCACAGGCCGGACCTCGTCGTGCTGGACCTGATGCTCCCGGTCATCGACGGCCTCGGCGTGTGCCGGGTGCTGCGGCGCGACGAGGACATCCCCGTCCTGATGCTCACCGCCCGCTCCGCCGAGGAGGACATCCTGCTCGGCCTGGAACTCGGCGCGGACGACTACATGACGAAGCCCTACAGTCCGCGCGAACTGATGGCCCGCATCCGCACCGTACTGAGGCGCAGCGGGCGCACCGCTCTTGATCCCGAACGCCGCGAAGGGCGGACCGTCCGGGCCGCCGGGATCAGCGTGGACCCCGCACGCCACAAGGTGCTGTGCGACGGGAGGCCCGTGGAATGCACCCCGGGCGAGTACGAGATCCTGCTGGCCATGGCCGGCGAGCCCGAGCGGGTGTTCTCCCGGCGGCAGTTGCTCCAGTGCACCCGCGGCATCGACCGGGCGTCCACCGAGCGGGCCATCGACGTGCACATCATGAACCTGCGCAAGAAGATCGAGGCGGACCCGCGCAGCCCCGTGCGGCTGCTCACCGTGTTCGGCGTGGGGTACAAGCTCAGCGGCGACCGAGGATGAGGTCCGGCATCCCGCTCCGCAAGAGTCTTCTGGTACGGCTGCTCATCACCTCGGTGCTGATCGCGATGTGCTCCGTGGCGGCCACTGCCTGGCTGGCGGTGGAGACGACGACCCGCGCCCTCCAGGAGGAACAGGGGCAGGTTCTCGCCGACGACACGGAAATCCTCCGGGAGCTCAGCGCCTACGCGGCGACCCACCGGGACTGGCACGGCGCCGGGCACACGGTACGCACGCTGTCGGAAAGGACGGGACGCCGCATTGCTCTGACAACGCCGGAGCGGACGCCGATCGCCGACTCGGCGACCGTGCGGACGTCCCTGCCGCCCCGGGCCGCCGCCACCGTCGACCCGCTGCGCACCGACACCTATTCGGAACGGGGCGCGCAGCTCAGCGGGATCGACCCCCGCGCAGTGGGGCCGTACCGGCTGACGGACAAGGAGCGCGCACGCCTCGGCAAGTTGGCGCTGATCCGGCAGCAGTGCTTTCGGCGCAACGGGTTCGAGACGACGATCGTGCGGACCCCCAGCGGCCGCCCCGTCCTCACCGGAGAGGACGGCGGCAACACGGACGACTATGTGCCGACCGAGTGCGCCGACGGGAGACTCAACACGCCCACCCCCACGGAGACGAAGGCCCTGGCCGAACTGACAGGGCTCGTCCGGACCTGCCTGACGCACAGTCGGCTGCCCCTTACCGACCCTCTGGCCGTCACACTGGACTTCACGTATCCGGCCGTGCGGCCGCGGTACAGCGCCGGAAGGCATCCGGCCCCGACGACGGCCGCCACGGACCGGGCGGTGAAGGAGTGCATCGACAGCGCCCGCCGTCATCAGCTCGACGCGTACGTCGCCCCGACGGCCGAACTCTTCCTCGGCAGCGGGAGCAGCGCCCCGCCCCACTTCGACATGTCACCGGCCAACAAGGCGAAGGTCGTCGGAGTCGCCGCGCTCGTCCTCGCCCTCACGGTCGCTGTGACCGCACTGGTCGCCACCCGGCTCGTACGACCGCTGCGCGCCCTCACCCACGCGGCGCAGCAACCGCCCGAACAGCATGTACGTGTGCCCGTCACCACCCGGGACGAGACCGGCATCCTGGCCGAGGCGTTCAACGACCTGACCGAACGCCGCGAACGCCTGGAGGCGCAGCGCAAAGCGATGGTCAGCGACATCGCCCACGAACTGCGCACCCCACTCACCAACATCCGCGGCTGGCTGGAGGTGACCCGGGACGGTGTCGTCGCCCCCGACCCCGAACTGCTCGCCTCCCTGCACGAGGAGGCGCTCGTGCTCCAGCGCGTCATCGACGACCTCCAGGACCTCGCCGCCGCCGACGCGGGCACGCTGCGCCTGCACCGCGAACCGGTCCGCGCCGACGAACTCCTCGAACAGGTCGCCGCGGCCCACCGGGTGCGCGCGGACGGAGCAGGCATCCGCCTGCGCACGAAGGCCGGCGGCGCCCCGTGGCTCGACGCGGACCCGGTCCGGATGCGGCAGGCGCTGGGCAACCTCGTCTCCAACGCGATACGGCACACTCCGGCCGACGGCACGATCACGCTCTCCACCCGTACGGACGGCGACCACGTCGTCCTTGAGGTCGCCGACACCGGCACCGGCATCGCCCCGGAGGACCTGGCCAGTGTCTTCGAGAGGTTCTGGCGGGCCGAGAAGTCCCGCAGCCGGCGTACCGGTGGCAGTGGGCTCGGCCTGTCCATCGTCCGCCAGCTCGCCGCCGCCCACGACGGTACGGTCACGGCCACCAGCGAGCCGGGCGTCGGCTCCGTCTTCACGCTGCGGCTCCCTGTCCTGCGGCCGGGTGGGGGTTCCCCGGCCGGCATCGCATCGCCCGCCGACGTACAGGGTGATCCGTCAGCCGTGTGAGACGTTCAGCCCGTAGAAGGCGACCCGCGCACCCTTCGTGGTGCTGTCGGATGACGACTGGTTGTAGGAACCGGCCTTGAAGTACTGCTTGTACGGGAAGAACGACGACGGAATCGGGTAGTGCGTGGTGCTGCCGTTGACGGTCAGGTCGATGGTGCGGCCGCCGGAGACCGCGATGGTGTAGTTCCAGGTCTTGCCGACCGACACATGTCCCACGGTGTGCAGGGTCTGGCCGCCCGCTGGTGAGTTCTCGGTGCCGATGACGATGTCGCCGCTGGAGCGGTAGTACAGCTCAAGCAGCGGTTTGGTGGACGAGCCGCCGGAGCCCAGGTGGATCTGTCCGACGCAGACGTTGGAGGTGACCGACACCACGCGAAGCGTCGCGCTCATCCGGTGGCTGCCGCCCAGCGGCCAGTCGGCGGCGCTGCCGTTGCGGTTCATCTCGCGCAGCTCGGAGCGGGCGTAGTGGGAGTTGGGGGTGGTGACGCCCTTCTCGGGCGCCCAGAACGTCATCGCACCGTCTCGGGTGTCGGTGTAGAAGTACGCGTCCTGGTAGCCGTTGGCTCCTTGCAGGCGGGCGGAGGAGATGGTGGTCGGCGAGCCGGGGGAGCCCACGGGTTCCTGCAACTGCCAGATCGAGAGGTCGAAGTTGCCACCGGGCGCGACGTTCGGGTCGGCCGCGCCTGCGTTGGAGGTGCCCAGCAGGGTCACCGCGGAGACGATGCCCGCGACGGTGGCCGCTGCCAGTGCCCTGGAACGAGTCATGTCGACGTCCTTCGGGGTGTGGGGGGAAAGGGGTTCATGCTGGATGTTCACGTGGATGAACATTGAGCGCCTCTGTGAACCCGACGTCTGTGCGGTGACGGTAAAGGTCTGAACCAACGGCGTCAAGAGGGTGAGCGCGAGCGGGAGTTGAGGCTCGATGCCGCTCCCTCCGGAGGGGTGATCGGAGAGGCGATCGGGGTGTCGATCGAGGTGATGACCGGGTTCATGTGGCCAAAGCCACGGATTTTCAGTGGTTTCGGCCACTTCTCCGCAGAGGGTCACGAGCTAGCGTTTCCGTTCCCGCCCCCACTTGTTCGGACGGCCCCGTGCTCGCAGATCTCTCCTCGCTCATAGCGGCGACCGCCCAGTGGCTGACGCGTTCCTATCCGTCGGACGGCAGCGCGATGGACTCGGCTCTCTCCGAGGTACAGGCCCGGCAGGCCGTGACCGTCGCGGCGTGGCTGCGCTATCCGACGCGGATGGACGCCGCGCTCGTCGGAGTGGCCGGACCCGGCGGCTCGGGCCGCCTCGACTGGATCACCGGAGCGGACGGCGGCGTCCACGAAGCCGGGGACGGCGGTGTGGACGCGGCCGCGTGGCGCACCTGGGTGGACGAGGTCGTGGCCAGCTGGGCTGCCTGCTTGCTGACCGATCCGGAACTGGCCGGCACGGCGGTGGCCGCACTCGCGGACTGCGATCACACGGCCGGCGTGCCGATCGAGTTCCGGCGCCTGACCGCGCCCGACCACCGCGCCCGGCGGGCCGCGGCGCTACTGCGCCACCCGGACCTCCTCGCTCCCATAGCCGATCTGCACCACGCCGCACTCCTGGACAGGCTGACGCCGGGCGAGGCGCTCACGGCGTAGAGCAGACGCAACCGGGGCAGCCGCCCGGCCGCTCGCGACACTCAGCTGACCAGCACCTGCGGACTGGCCTCTTTGAGCTCGGCGTTGGCCCACCGCATCTGCCGCAGGGTGTCCGGGTGGCAGTCCTGGACCAGCTTGAGGAGCTCGGCGTCCTTGAGGGCCTGTGCCGCCTGGGCGAGCATCTCCCAGTCGATGGACACCCCTGACGCGCCCGTGTAGATCTTCCGCAGATCGCGCAGCATCAGCACATCGCCCGTGCCGTGGCGGCCGATCCGCTCGTCGGCCTTCTCCCGCACGCGTTGGGTGAGAGAGGACTCCTCGGCGGGCTTGGGGTCCAGCTTCACTCCGAAGCGCTCACCTGCCTCGGCCAGCGCGCGCACGTGGCGCTGGGATCAGGTGGTCAGGTCGCGTGCGAGATGGTGGGTCTCGTGGTCCGCCTTGTTGCGCTCGGAGACGTCCAGCAGATGTCGGGCCGGCTCATTCTCGCTTCGGTGCAGCTCCCGAAGAACCGAGTCGATCTTCATGACCTGTCTCCCGAACTCGAGTACGGGCGCGAGCGGTCCTCTTCGTGGACCTCGGCCGGTGTTCCGCCCACCGTCGGCGGCACTCCGGCGGAGCGGGGCGCCGACGCGGCCGTGGTCGGGGCCGGGGCCGGGGCGGGGGCGTCCTGCCGGGCCACCAGGCGGACGCACGCGGCGGCCGTCTTGAAGAGCGGTTGTTTGGACGCCGGGTCCCAGTCGGTGAGCGTCAGCTCGTTGGCGGCGCGTGGGGCACCGCCGGGTTCGTGTCCGGCGTCCGTGTCCCAGTAGCCGTAGTGGAACGGCAGGAACACCACCCCGTCCCGGATGTCGGTGAGCCGTGCCGCGGCGCGTACCGACCCACGGGGCGTGGTGACCTCCACCAGATCGCCCTCGGTGACTCCCTCGGCTTCCGCGTCCGCAGCGGACAGCTCCACCCACATCCGCGGTGCGGCGGACTGCAGTTGCGGTGCACGGGCCGTCTTGGTCCGGGTGTGGAAGTGGTACAGCGTGCGGCCGGTGATGAGCAGCAGCGGATAGTCGTCACTGGTCTGCTCGTGCGCGGGAAGATAGGCCGCGGCCCGGATGACAGCCTTCCCGTCGGGATTGAGCGCCCGGTACTCGTCCGGTTCCAGCGGGGCGCCGGTCACCAGGTCGCGGCCGTAGCTCTCGCAGTGGTCCGGGTCGCTCCAGAAGTGTCCGCCGCCGTAGAGCCGTTCCGTGCCGTCGGGATGCTCCTCGTCGCACGGCCACTGGATGCCGCCGCGCTCGCGCAGCCCGGCGTAGGTGATGCCGGTGTAGTCGCAGGGGCGGCCACGGCTGCATTCCTTCCACGCCTCGAAGGCCGACTCAGGGTCGTGCCACTTCACCAGCGGCTTGTCGCTCCTGTCCGAGAGCTGCATCCGCGTGGCGTAGTCGAGGAAGATGTCGAGGTCCGGCCTGGCCTCGCCCGGCGGGTCGACGGCCTTCTCCGACAGGTGGACGGTGCGATCGGCGTTGGTGAAGGTGCCGGTCTTCTCGCCCCAGGTGGCAGCGGGCAGGACGACATCCGCCAAGTGGGCGGTCTCGGTGAGGAACAGGTCCTGCACGACGAGGAAGAGCCTGTCCTGCGAGAGGAGGGAGCGCACGCGGGACAGCTCCGGCAGGGAGACGGCCGGATTGGTGCCGGTGACCCAGAGCATGCGGATCGACCCGTTCTCCACGTAACGCATCATCTGCATGGCATGGGTCGGCGGGCCGTAGTGGGGGATCTGCAGGGGTTCGACGTTCCACAGCTCGGCCAGCTCGGCGACCTGGGAGTCGTCGGCCCAGTTGCGGAATCCCGGGAGGTCTCCGTCCGCGCCGCATTCGCGGGTGTTCTGGGCGCTCGGCTGACCGTTCATCTGGAGCACTCCGCGGCCGGGCTCGCCGAGCATGCCGCGGATCAGATGCAGGTTGTTGACCTGCACGGCCGCGGCGGTGGCCTGGTGGGACTGGTAGAAGCCCTGCAGGACGGTGGAGAGCAGTCGCTCGGCCCCGCCCAGGATGCGGGCCGCCCGCCGGATCTCTTCGGCCGGTACGTCACAGATCTCGGACACCCGCTCCGGCGGGTACTCCCTCACGCGTTGTTCGAGCTCGTCGTAGCCGACCGTGTGGGCGTCGATGTACTCGCGGTCGATGTGGCCGCCTGCGACGACCTCGTGCAGCAGGCCGTTCATCAGGGCCAGGTTGGTGCCCGGCCTCGGGGCCAGGTGGACGGTGGCCTTGCGCGCGACCGGGCTGGGACGGGGGTCCACACAGACGACAGCGGGCGGGGTCGGCCCGGCCAGCCGGTCCAGGACACGGCTCCACAGCACCGGCTGCGTCTCGGCCATGTTGTGTCCGAACAGGGCGATGACGTCGGCATGGTCGATGTCGGTGTACGAGCCGGGCTGCCCGTCGCACGCGAAGGACTCCTTGAGGGCGGCGGCCGCCGTGGCCGTGCACAGCCGCGTGTTGCCGTCCAGATGAGGAGTGCCGAGCCCGCCGCGGGCGATCACGGCGAGCGTGTAGTACTCCTCCAGGAACAGCTGGCCGGTGGTGTAGAAACCGAGCGCCGAGGGCCCCTGCTCGTCCAGCAGCTCCCGGGTGCGGGAGACGATGCGGCGCATGGCCGTGTCCCAGTCCGTCTCCGTGAGCTCGCCGTCGATCCGGACCAACGGTTGGGTGAGGCGGTCGGGTGAGCCGTTGGCCTGCCAGCCGAAGAGGTCCTTCGGATCCAGACGGCCGTGGTTGACCCGGTCGTCCGCCCGGCCGCGCACCCCGACGATACGGCCGTCCTTCACTGCGATGTCCATCGCGTCACCGTTGGAGTGCAGGATCGATGCCGTGGGCACCCATCGATCCACCTGCTCGGCGGTGAGACCGTCCGCGAGGTAGGAATCCACCCGTACGGGCCATGTTTCACCCGGCCCGTACGGCGTGCGGCTGCCCCAGGGGTCCGCGATCCGGTCCATGCGTCCCATCTCAGTGCTCCTCGCGCGCGACGCTGTACGAATACCGGGCTTCCCCATGACCCTTCTGGGTCGCGACCGCTCTCCCGCTGCCGCGGACACGGACGGTGGCTGGGCCGCGAGGCCCGGCCACCGTGGCCTTCGTGCGGGGTGTCAGTCCTCCTTGCCGCGTCCGCTGAGGGCGTCGCGGAGCCGGTCGACGAGTCCGGCTCCCGGAGCCAGCAGTTTGTTGGCCGGAGGCTTGTCCGGGGCGGACGGGTGGGGGCGGGTCGGTGCCGTCTTCTTCGCCTGCCGGACCTTGTCACCCAGGTCGTCGAGCGTTCCCGGGGGAGCGGCGTCACGCAGCATGGGGAAGAGGTTCTCCTCCTCGTCGGCGACGTGCGAGCGGATCTCGGGCATCAGCACACCGATGAGCCGGTCGAACTCGGGGTCGTCCGCCTCGCAGCCCTCCAGGTCCTTCATGATCTGCTCGGCCCTGGAATGGTCGTCGATCTCCTTGTCCGCGATCATGTCCCCGTTGGCCAGGTACTGCCGCACAGCCGGGTACAGGTACGCCTCCTCGGCCACCGAGTGGCGAACGAGCTCCATCGTTGCCTGGTCCGCGTAGAGCTTGCGCTTCTTCTCGCCGGGCGGCAGCGCTTCGATCTTGCCGAAGAGCTCCTCGACCTCTCGATGATCGGTCATCAACTCGTTGATGACGTTTCCTCCATGCCCCATGTTGAGCACCTCCAGGCCGGTTGGTCGATTTCCTTGGCGGGTCCGTCGCGGCTTCCGGGTGCCCTCCTCACCGGAGGGTTAACGCGGATCGCGAACTGCTGCCGCCATCTCGTGACTGTGCAGGTGGTACACGTTGAACGCCCGGCGGATGACAGGCTGCGCGACGTTGCGGACCGGCACACCCCCGCTGGTCATGCCGTGCTCCGTACCCGAGTGCGCGTGTCCGTGGACGGCGAGGTCCGCACCCGCCGTGTCGACCGCCTCCGCCAGCAGGTAGCTGCCGAGGAACGGATAGATCTCCAGGGGCTCACCGGCCAGCGTGTCCGGTACGGGGGAGAAGTGCGTGAGGGCGATCCGCGTGCCGCAGCCCTGCGCGGCCAACTCGTCGAGGGACGTACGCAGTCCGTCGGCACAGCGGCGTGTGTACCGGATGAACTCCTTCATCAGGGGTTCGCCGAACTCGCTGCCGCTGCGTCCCACGAATCCGCCGCCGAAGCCCTTGGTGCCGGCGACGCCGACCCGTTCGCCGTCCACCTCGACGATCGTGCCCTGCCCTTCGAGGACGCGTACGCCTGCCTCGTCGAGGACGGCGGTGACCTCCTCGGGCTTCTCCTCGTGGTGGTCGTGGTTGCCGAGGACGGCGACGACCGGCACCGGCAGCCCGGCCAGCTCCTGAGCCACGACGCGTGCCTCCTCCGGTGTGCCGTGACGGGTGAGGTCGCCGGCGAGCAGCAGAAGATCGGCGCAGTCGGACAGGGTGTCGAAAGCCGGCCTGAGCAGGCCCTGACTGTCCAGACCCATGTGAATGTCTCCGACGGCCGCGACGCGGATCATGCCAGCTCCTCCGGATGGTCGGGAGCCGCGGCCTCCGCCACGACGATGTCGAAGTGGACGGACCGCCCGGCCAGTTCCTCGTTCACGGTGCGCATCAGCTCGTCGCGACAGTGCGCGGTCGGGACGGTGCCGACGACGGTCACGGCCGAGCCGCGGGCCTCGACCCGCAGGCCCAGTTCACCGGCTTCCTCCGCGGCAAGCCGCTCTTGCAGATGGGCGATGCGGTATTCGATGTTCTGGGCCGTTCCGGTGTCCGCCGCGGTCGTGGCGGACTCCGGCCGGCCTCCGGCACGTTCGTTCATCGGTGTCCTCCCTGCGGTGTGATGACTTCCAGGCGCTCCAGCAGGTAGAGGAAGGCAGCCGGCATCGGCTCGTCCCCGAAGTCGAGGCGGATCTGTTCCCAGTCGACCTTCTCGCGCAGTTGCCGGGCGATCGGCAGGACGGCGCCGAAGTCGCAGTGGTGCTCCGCGAAGGCGGCGAGCAGACTGCGCACCAGGTCGGTCGGGGCGAGCACGGGCATGTGCACCGAGTCCACCGACAGTTGGGTCGCCCTCGCGAGGAGCTCCGTGGTGACGGTCTGATGGGCCAGCTCGAAGAGGAGGTCGATGTCCTGGCCGAAGCACTTGGCCTTCATGAGCCAGTCCTCGGGCGGCGCGTACACCGTCAGACCGGCCTCCTCCAGCGTGGCGGCCACCGCGTCGGCGTCCTCCGGCCTGACACAGAAGTCGGCGTCGTGCTGGAAGTTGCCCGTTCCACCGTGCGCGTAGACGGCCACGCTCCCGGCCAGGGCGAACTCGTGACCGTGCTTCTTGAGAACCGACGCGACCTGTTTGGTCGCCTCCAGGATCGCCTGATTTCGGTCGGGGGGCAGCGCTTCCGCGTTCAGGTCGCTGCTGGGGCGGTCCACGTCCGGTCCGCCCGCCAGACGCAGGCCAGGAACCGCGCCCCGCTCCTCGCGAGCGGCGTCATCCGCGTTCTGCGTCACTGATGCTCCGTTTCCGGACGGCGGCTGATGCGCGACGGGCGCATGCCGACTGTCTGCGACTGAGCCTGCTCCAGGGGATATCGGCCCCCAGCCCTCTCGCAGCTGCCCCTGGGCGACCGGTCCCTGGGCGGTCACGTCCGTCTCAGGCGGCCGGTTCCGGAGGGGGCAGAGGCCCGGGGGCCGGTCCGGGCTTGGGATACGGATCTGGCCGGGGCGTCGGAGGCACCGGATCCGGCTCGGGCGGTGCGGGCCGCCCTGGCGGAACGGGATCGGGACCCGGGGCGGGTACGGGTCCCGGCAGCGGGCCGGGCTGCGGGTCCGTCGGGCCCGGCGCCGGCGTGGGCTTGGGTGGCGTGGGGTCGTTCGGCGGTGTACTCATCGGCCCCCTTCCATGGTCGGTGCGCTGATGGCAGTACGGGTCTCCACTGCGGCCCGGATGAATCATGCTGCCCGCCCGGACACGCTCGGTAGGCGCCGAAAACGCGCAGCGCCGAAGGACTCCGACAGCGGAGAATGCCTGCCGTCGAACGGCGAGCGGTTCGTGAAGGCCGGCACGGCGAGCACGATGACCAGGCCGGGCAGAGACACGAGGACGGCGAGTTCCATGTACCCCCGTCTCCCGCCCGGGACTGTTCGAGTCCGCGGACGGCGTGACGGCTCAACTGAAGATCGTCCAGGAGGTCGTGCCGTTGGCCGCCATCAGCACGAAGAGAACGACCAGGTCCGCGATGCCGAGGCCCAGCCCGAGCAGCGCCCTGAAGCGGCGTGGTGTGTCCCGTCGTAGGGCGAGGACGGCCAGCACGATGGCGATGGGGCCGAGCACGAGGTTGAGGACGAGGAGACCGACCAGGCCGAGCACAAAGGAGGCCACGGCCATGCCTTCGGTGTCCTGCCTGCCCGTGGCGCGCGCCGGGGGCGCTGTCATACGCATCGTCTAAGCCCTCCCCGTCCCGCCCCGTCGCCGTCGCTCGCGCACGGCGAAGGTCATGAGCCAGCAGCCGATGAGCACGGCGAGGACCACGGAGACCGGCCCGGGGAGGTACACGGCCGACCCCAGGACAATGGCCAGCAGAACCAGGGCCACGACAAGGAAGAGCACCGCCTACCTCCTTTCGCCCGGGCGTACGGACATCGGTGAAGTTCGCCTCGGTCGGGTTCGCCTTTGCGTGTGCATGCCGCTACGGGTCTCCAGGCGTGACCACCTCACGCCTGTGCGGCGCGTGTTGACGCAAACTGTCTCCACTGCGTGCCGACGATGAGAGAGCGAACGGCGTGACCGGGACCAGGACCGGGCTCGCGAGTGGTGCGGAACTCCCCGGCGGGGGTGCCGTACGGCGTGCATCACACGGTCGCACCCCGTGCCATGCACGCCGTTTCCGCGGCGGATCAGCGTTTCGCTGCGAGCGCCGACGCTGCGGGCGCGGGCGCCGAGGTGGTCCGGCGGCCAGGGATGGCCAGCGCTGCTGCCGCCCCCGCGAGCGACAGCGCGCCGCTGACCGCGACGGCCGCGCTGAACCCGTCGGTGAAGGCGGCCGGTCCCGAGTAGCTTCCGGCCTTGCTGAACACCAGGGCCAGCACCGCGACCCCGAACACGCCGCCCAGCTGGCGGCCGGTGTTGAACACTCCGGAGGCCTTGCCGATCTGCTCGGGTGCCACGGCGTTGAGCACGGCGGTCTGGACGGCAGGCATCGCCATGCTCACGCCGGTGCCCGCGATGAGCATCGGAGCGATCATCTCCCCATACGGTGCCGACGGTGCGGCGATGAGCGCCAGCCACCCCATCCCCGCCGCCTGCAGACCCAGCCCGAGCGCGGCAGGCGGCCGCGCGCCGACCCGGTTCACCAGCCTCCCCGCCAACGGCGCCACGACCGTCACCGAGGCGGTCCAGGCGAGCAGATGCAGCCCGGCGGCCAGCGGCCCGTCACCGCGTCCCGTCTGAAAGTACTGCGCGGCGAAGAACAGGGACCCGTACAGCGAGGCGTAGAGGAACACGCCGGCGACGTTGCCTGCCGCGAAGCCGGAAAGCCGGAACAGCCCCAGCGGCACCATCGGCCGCTCGGCGACCCGCTGCCAGGCCACGAAAGCGACGGTGCAGACCGCACCCGCGAGGAGTGCGGCGACCACCTCGATGCTGCCCCATCCGGCAGCGTGCGAGCGGACCAGCCCCCACACCAGTCCGAACGCGGCACCGGTCACCAGCACCAATCCGCCGCTGTCCACGCCGCCCACGCCGCCTCGGCTCTCCGGAACCCGGCGCAGCACCAGCGGGATCACGGCCAGGCCGATCGGCAGGTTGAGCCAGAAGATCCACTGCCAGGCGAGCCCCTGAGTGACGGCGCCGCCCACCACCGGTCCCGCGACCACCGCGAGCCCGGTCAGCCCGGCGAAGAGCCCCAGCGCCCTCGGTCGGTCCGGCGGCGGATAGGCGGCACTGAGCAGCGCCATGGCCAGCGGCATCACCAGCGCGGCCCCGGCACCCTGCACCGCCCGCGCCGCGATCAGCCAGCCCACGCCCGGCGCGAGTGCGCAGGCCGCCGAGGCCGCCGTGAACAGCGCCAACCCGGTCGTGAAGACCAGCCGACGCCCGAACCGGTCGCCCAGCACGGCCCCGGTCATCAGCAGAACGGCGAAGCTCAGGCTGTAGGCGTTCACCGTCCACCCGAGCTGTTCGATCGACGTATCGAGATCCAGCCGGATCCGGCTCAGAGCCGTCGTCACCACGGTGGCGTCGAGCGCCACCATCACCGAGGCCGCCGAAGCGAGCCCCAGAACCCATTTTCTGTCCATGCGAGTACCGACCGGCGGCCCCGCTCGATTCGTCGGGCCGGTGCCGATGATTTCCGGTGGCCTGGCGGGTCTGTACGAGAAAGGGAGGAACATCGGGTGACCGTGATCGAACAGCAGCAGGACGAGTTCGCCCGCCTGACCGGGCCGTTCCGGCGTGAACTGCTGACCCACTGCTATCGGATGCTGGGTTCGGTGCAGGACGCCGAGGATCTGGTGCAGGAGACCTATCTGCGGGCCTGGCGGTCGTACCAGGACTTCGAGGGCCGTGCCTCGCTGCGCACCTGGCTCTACCGGATCGCCACCAACGCCTGCCTGAACGCGCTGCGGCACGGCAGCCGCCGTGTGCTGCCCGCGGGACTGGGCGCCCCGTCGACCGATCCGGTCGCGCTCGCGCCGAGAGACCCGGAGATCCCCTGGCTGGAGCCGCTCCCCGACGAGCTGGCCGACCCGGCGGCCATCGTGGCCGGGCGCGCCGGTCTGCGGCTGGCTCTCATCGCCGCCTTGCAGCACCTGCCCCCGCAGCAGCGAACCGTGCTCGTTCTGCGGGATGTGCTGGCCTGGTCGGCGGAGGAGGCCGCCGACGTCCTCGGTGTCACACCGGCCGCGGTGCACAGCACGCTGCAGCGCGCCCGGGCCCGGCTGGATCGCCTGGAACCGGCCGTCGACGAGATAGCCGAGCCCAGCGAGCAGGAGCAGCGCGACCTGCTCGATCGTTATACGGACGCCTTCGAGCGGGCCGACATCGCCACGCTGACCCGACTGCTGACCGAGGACGCGGTGTGGCAGATGCCGCCCAATCCGTCGTGGTTCGCAGGACGCGACAACGTCATCCGGCTGCTCGTGGCCCGACTCGGCAGCAAGCGGACCCGGCTGGTTCCCCTACGCGCCAACGGGCAGCCCGGCTTCGCGATGTACGTGGACGGTGAGGCCTTCGC
Source organism: Streptomyces sp. SAS_270 (assembly GCF_052543295.1). Lineage (NCBI taxonomy): Bacteria > Bacillati > Actinomycetota > Actinomycetes > Kitasatosporales > Streptomycetaceae > Streptomyces > Streptomyces sp. SAS_270. Next base: position 11,177 of record NZ_JBMNDS010000100.1, on the reverse strand, counting down.
CGTTCAGGTCATCACCTTGCGCGGCCCGGCCGTCGCCGCGGTCACCGCCTTCCACGACGCCGCCCTGGTGCGGAGCTTCGGCCTGCCTTCCCGGATGTGAACGCTCACGGGGAGAACCGGCAGAGGCGGGAGCCGAACGAGACCCACGCCTACCCTCCGTGGGGGCCACGCATCGGGGGCACCCCGCCCGTGGCGTCGACGTCACTCCGCCGCGCCCGACATGCGCAGGGCGAGCTGCTGCAGAAGATCGGCTGTGGTGATGTCCGTGCGTCCCGAGTCGTGTACCTCGGAGAGTTCGGAGAAGAGGAAGGCGAAGGCGCCCACGAGTGAGATGGTCGCGGGCAAGTAGGCGTCCGCGACCGCCTGTCCCGCTTCCGCCGGCCCGGCGTCGGCAGGCACTTCGACCCGTGGGAAGACCTCCGTGACGAGCGCGCCGAGCTGGTTCTCGCCCGGGTCGACGTCGGCACTCTCGTCCAGGGCGATCCGGCGCGCCATCGCGTTGGTCTCGGTGAGAACGGCGATGGCGCGCAGGATGATCTCCGTCTGTTCCATGCCGAGAGCCTAGATGTGCCGCAACCCCTTGTGGGCGGCGGTGTCGTCATTCTTCGGTTCGGCGCCGAAGAGGCAGGGTCTGACACCGGAGCGGCCGGGATGGTAGAAGCGATCATGACCAACTTCCGCAGTTCCTGTTCCTCCTCCCACCGGGCGGGCCCGCGATGACCGCCGGCATCGACACTCCGGACAGCCGTGGCCGCACCGGACTCGACCGGACCGGCCGGGACCTCACCGCGAACCCCCGGGTGAAGGTGCGGGACGTGAAGCTGCTGTCCTGCTACTGGTACGTCGAACGCACCACCACCTTCGACTTCCAGCACGCCGACGGCACCTGGAGCACCCAGGAGCGCGAGACGCACGACCGCGGGAACGGCGCCACGCTCCTGCTGTACGACGCCGAGCACGAAACCGTCCTGCTCACCAGGCAGTTCCGCTATCCCGTGTATGTCAACGGACACCCGGACGGCATGCTGATCGAGACGCCGGGCGGTCTCCTCGACGAGGAGGACGAGCACCCGGAAGTCGCGGTACGACGCGAGGTCGTCGAGGAGACCGGGCACACCATCGGCGCGATCCAGCACGTCTTCGACGTCTATATGAGCCCCGGATCGGTCACCGAGCGGGTGAGCTTCTACGCCGCTTCGTACGGCCCCTCGACCCGCACGCACGAGGGCGGGGGACTGGACGAGGAGGGCGAGGACATCGAACTCGTCGAACTGCCCTTCCGCCGGGCCCTGGAGATGATCCGCACCGGGGAGATCGCCGACGCGAAGACCATCATGCTGCTGCAATGGGCGGCCCTGGAGGGGCCGTTCGCCAAGTAGGGACCATCGGCGTCCGCCCTCCGTCGGGGCTTGACTTGCAGTGCACTCCAAGCCGCAGACTCCGTGCCGGGCTCGCAGAGGACGGGCCCGAACCGGAGGGGACACCATGAAGTACCGCACCATCGGCAGTGATCCGAAGACCCGCCGCGAGGTGAGCGTGCTCGCCCTGGGGGCCATGCTGTTCGGCTCGCGGACGGACGAGGAGACCTCCTTCGCCGTACTGGACCGCTATGTCGAGGCAGGTGGGAACTTCATCGACACCTCCGACAACTACGCGTTCTGGGAGGACGGCGGCCAGGGCGGGCAGAGCGAGGAACTGCTCGGGAGGTGGCGGCGCAGTCGCGGTATCGGCAACGAGGTGGTCATCGCCACCAAGCTCGGCGCCCGCCCGCTCGCCCCCGGCACCAGCTACACCGACAACCCGGAGGGCCTGTCGGCGAAGGTGATCCGCGAGGCGGCCGAACGCAGCCGGGAGCGGCTCGGCGTGGAACGGCTGGATCTGCTGTACGCGCACATCGAGGACCGGACGGTACCGCTGCGGGAAACGGTCGAGGGGTTCGCCGAGTTGGTCGCGGAGGGCACCGTAGGGCTCCTCGGAGCGAGCAACCACGCCGTGTGGCGGGTGGAGCGGGCCCGCGCGCAGGCAGCCGCGGCCGGCCTGCCCGGCTACGAGGTCCTGCAGTACCAGCACAGCCACCTGCGGCCTCGCACCGACATTCCCGACGCTCTCTTCCCGGAGGGCAGCCTCGGCGGAGCGACGGGGGAGCTGCTCAGTTACCTGCGCGCCGAGCCCGCTCTGACCCTGGTCGCCTACTCACCGTTGCTCGGCGGCGCCTACGCCCGCCGGGACAAACCGCTCCCGCCCGACTACGACCACCCGGGCACCCCGGCCCGGCTCACCGTACTGCGGAAGGTGGCCAAGGAGACGGGCGCGAGCGTCAACCAGGTCGTCCTCGCCTGGCAGATCGGCGGCGAGCTGCCGGTGATCCCGCTGGCCGGCGCGTCCTCGGTGGCCCAGCTGGAGGAGAACCTGGCGGCGGTCGAGCTGGAACTGACTCCGGAGCAGCGGGCGCGCCTAGATGCGGCTCACTGAGCCACGCTCCGCTGCACTGAGGCTCGGAAGCGGCCGCTGACACGCGGCGTGACCCGGGCTCAGCGCTGAGCACGGGATTCGATGCGGAGGGTGGTCAGCAGGAGCGCGATGTCGTCGGGGCGTTCGGTGGCCTGACGGGCTTCTTGGGTGAGCAGATTGGCGGCGGTGCTCAGCGAGCGACTGCCCGCCCGCGTGTCGGGGGTACCTGCACGGGCCAGGGTGGCGCGCAGGGCCTCGATACCGTCGTCGATGTCGCTGCCCGGCTGCTCGACGAGCCCGTCCGTGTAGAGGGCCAGGACCGCCTCGGGTTCCAGTCGCAGCTCCGTCACCGGGTACCTGGCCTGCGGATCCACACCGAGCACCACCCCGCCGGGGAGGTCGAGGACTTCCGTACGGCCGTCGGGATGGCGCAGCAGCGGCTGCGGATGACCGGCCCGGGCGACGTGGGCGATCCCGGTGAGCGGGTCCAGGCGGACGTAGCAGCAACTGGCGAACTGGCCCGGATCGAGATCGATGAGCAGCCGGTTGGTGCCGCTCATCACCTCGTCCGGCGTGTGGTCGCCGAGCGCGAACGCCCTTACCGCACTGCGCAGTTGCCCCATGGTCGCCGCCGCCTGGACACCGTGCCCCTGTACGTCGCCGATGACCAGGGCCAGTCCCTTGCCGGCCTCGACGACGTCGTACCAGTCGCCTCCCACGTCGAGGCCCAGCGTGCCGGGCAGGTAACGGCCGGCCGTCTCGACCCGCGGGTGCGCCGACAGCCGATGGGGGAGCAGGGCCTCCTGGAGGCCGCGGGCGAGGGCGGCTTCGGTGTCGTAGCGCCGGGCTCTCTCCAGGGCTTGGGCGATCAGGCCGGCCAGGGCGGTGAGGACCGTGCACTCCTCGGTGCTGAAGTCGCGGGGACGGTCGAAGCCGAGGATGCAGGAGCCGACCGGACGGCCGGAGGCGATCAGCGGCAGGAAGGCGCGGGCTCCCTCGGTGGCGTCCAGCGCGATGCCGGGGTAGGCGGCCGCGAGCTGGTTCATGGACTCGAAGAAGAGGGGGCGGCCGCTGGTGAGCGTTTCGACACCGGGCAGCCGGACGTCCAGCCCCACTCCGTCGAAGGGTGCGAGGAAGCCCTGCGGGAAGCCGGTCTCCCACGCCAGGTACAGGTGCCGGTCCTGGAGCAGGTAGATGGCCAGCCGGCGTCCGCCGAACGCGGGCAGCAGCTCCCGCATCACGACTTCCGACACCTGCCGGGCCGTCATGGCCTCGCTGAGCGCGATCGCGAGGACGATCGGCCGGTACAGCGAGGCGGACGCGGTGACACCGGCCGCCGGATCCTCCTCGCCGGCCGGGCCGGGCCAGGGCGTTCGCGCGTCCAGCGGCGAGGCATCCGTGGTGTCCGCGACCCGGCCCATCGGGACCACCTTGCAGGTCAGGGTCTCCGGGCCGGGATAGACGGACAGGGTGAGCAGGTCGCCACCGTGCCCCGCCGAGTGCGGGTCGCCGTCCTGGTCCGGGCGTCTGACCTGGAAGTGCACCGGCTCGGGAGAGAACATCGCGCCGCGCAGATGGTCCTCGTAGGTGGGCCGGTCCAACCACGGCAGCGCCCCCAGCAGGGGCCGGCTCAGCAGTTCGGCCGCGGGGCGGCCGAGAAGTTCGGCGGCGCGCGGGTTCACGTAGGTGACGAGCCCGCGCCGGTCGAATGCGAACACTCCCTCCGGCAGCAGATCCGCCGCCCGGTCCGCCGCCGGGCCGGGGCCCGGATCGACGACGACACCGCTCACCCGGAGCCTCGCGGACGGCGGTGCGACGGGTGGTGCGTCGGGCGACGCGTCGGTGGTCCACAGTTCCATGAGCCGCAGGCCCCCGTCGGAGACGCGCACCGGCAGCGGGTGGGGCGGCGGGTGCCCGGCGGCTGTGTCGTGCAACGCGGCCAGCAGCGCAGCGGCGTCGTCGGGGCACACCGCGCCGGCGAGTGCCTCGGGCGTCCCGTCGAAGTCCTCGGGAGCGATGCCCAGCAGGGCCCAGAGTGCCTCGTCGGCGGTCACGGTGTCGGCGACCGGATCCCAGGCGAACCGTCCGATGCGCTCGGCAGGCGAGCCGACTGCCGGTGGCCGTACGCACAGCGGTTCCGCGTCCCACACGACCGCAGGGCCGTTGTCCTCCAGCTTGTCCAGGGCCGCGCCCAGGCCGGCCGCGACCGCCGTCATCCGATCACGGTCGGGCAGGACCTCGGTGGCGTCCGCGACCGGCGGGCACAGCACCGTCAGGACGCCGTACGACCTCGACGCCCCCACGACAGGGACGTACACCGAACCGAACTGGAAGGGCAGTCCGGCCGCGAGCTGCGGGTAGCGGCGCATGGTTTCGGTGGCGTCGGCGAGCAGGACCTCCGTGCCCAGCCGATGGGCGTCGGCGACGGGGAACGGCCGGTCCCGGTGCATGCGCCACCAGGGGCGGAACAGCGGCCCGGGCAGCCCGGCCAGCACCGCCAGCTTCAGCAGGCTGGGGTTGCTCGAGCGCAGGTACACGCCGCCGGCGAAGCCGCGCGCCGCGCGAATGGCGTCCGTCGAGGCGTCGGTGAGCAGCGTGGCCAGGCCTTCCGGCGCCTGACCCGCACGCTCGGTGCTCCCAGTCATCGGTCTGCCCTCGTCCGCCCGCCGTCAGGGGGGTACCACAGCAAGAATGCGCCCCAGAGGCCCCGTCCCGCACCTCGACATCTCGGGGCCGGGACCGCGAAGGGGCTCGGAACGGGTACCGGGACCGCGGCCCCGTACCCGCCCGCCTCACCCACCAGGTGCATGATCGTGACACCCCCGCACGGTTCTCCTGGCGCGGTGGCCGGCCCGGGCTCGATCCGGCCGGCTCCGCACTCAGCGCGAAAGATACCGGTCCCTGGCCTCCGTCAGGAGGGTCGGAAGTCGGGGATCCCGCCACCCGAGCAGCCGGGGCGCGGGCGAGCGCCGGTTGTAGGACGCGTCGAACACGACATGCTGCCAGGTGGCGCGGGCGCTGTTTTTGATGTGCGGCCTGTCGTCGATCAGTGCGATGCCGTCGTGGCGGCTCTTGTCGTCGACGACGACGGCCTCGTGGGCCACCCGGGCGCCGAAGTGCCGGGTCAGCCACGCGCGTTTCGCCCGATCGGACCAGGGATTGGCGCTCAGCGGCGAGCTGCACACGCGCGGCCGGAACCCGGCCGCGCCGATCCGCTCCCAGCCCTCCACGGCGCCTTCGCAGAGCGGCAGTGAGGCGAAGAACTCCTGCCGCGAGGTGACCGCCTCGATCCGCGCCCGGTGTTCCGGGAAGGCGTCTGTCAGGCGGAACTCGCTGCGCGTGCCTGCCGAGTGCAGCTGCGGGCACACGGCACCGATCGCGTCCACGACGTACCGGTCGAAGTCGGCAAGGACGCCGTCCATGTCGACCAGGACCACTCTTGACGGGTCATCCACGGTGGCAGCGTAGGGCCCCGGCAGAGCGTTTCGGGGGGAGTCGACAGGACTGCGGCCTCGTCGCACGCAGTCGCACACCCGCCGACAACGGTTCTGTCCGTGTGCGCGATAGTGAACCCTTCGAGTGAAAGATGTAACGAGCACCCAGGAAGTCCGTGGACGCGAGCGAGAGCAGCACCGACAACAGCGCCGGACCCGGAGCAGGGTCGGCGGGCCCACCGAGCCCGCCCCGTACCGGGTGGCGTCGGTGGGCGATGGACACCCGGCCGTTGCGGCGCCCGGCCTACCGGCGCCTGTGGTCGTCGACCATCGTCACGGCCGTCGGCAGTCAGCTCACCGCCGTCGCCGTGCCCAAGCAGATCTACGACATCACCGGCTCCTCCGCGTGGGTCGGCTACGCCAGCCTCGCCGGACTGCTGCCCCTCGTGGTCTTCGCCCTGTGGGGCGGGGCGATCGCCGACCACATGGACCGGCGCAAGCTGCTCCTCATCACCAACAGCGGCATAGCCGTCACCTCTCTCCTCTTCTGGGCCCAGGCCGTCACCGGACTCGACTCGGTTCTGGTCCTGATGGCCCTGCTCGCCCTCCAGCAGGCGTTCTTCGGTCTCAACGCACCGGCACGCAATGCCTCCATCGCCCGCCTGGTTCCCGCGGACGAACTCGCCGCGGCCAACGCGCTCGGCTCGACCGTCATGCAGACCGGACTCGTGGCAGGTCCCCTGCTCGCCGGTGCCCTCATCCCTGTCATCGGGCTGCCCGAGCTGTACCTGATCGACGCGCTGGCCCTGTGCGCCACCGTATGGGCGGTCGTACGCCTGCCTGCTCTGCCGCCCCTCGTGGCCGCCGTGTCCCGGCGGGCAGGCTGGCGGGAGGTGGCCGCGGGCTTCCGCTACATCGCGCTGCACAAAGTGCTGATGCTGTCCTTCCTCGCCGACATCATCGCCATGGTCCTCGGTATGCCCCGGGCGCTCTTCCCCCAGCTCGCCGCAGAGACGTACGCGCCCTACGGCGAGGGGCTGGCGCTCGGCCTGCTCTTCGCGGCGATCCCCATCGGCGCGGTGCTCGGAGGACTGCTGTCGGGAACCTTCTCCCGCGCGCGTCGGCACGGCCTCATGGTCATCGCCGCGGTGGCGGGTTGGGGGGCAGCCGTCACGGGCTTCGGTCTCAGCGCAAACCTGTGGGTCGCCGTGGCGTTCCTCGCCGCCGCCGGTGTCGCCGACATGGTCTCCATGGTCTTCCGCGGCGCGATCCTGTTGTCGGCCGCCACCGACGAGATGCGCGGCCGTATGCAGGGCGTGTTCACGGTGGTCGTCGCGGGCGGTCCCCGGCTCGCCGACGTCCTGCACGGCACGGCGGGTTCCGCCTTCGGCCCCCGTACGGCCGTGGTGGGCGGTGGCCTGCTCGTCATCGTCGCCACGCTGGCACTGGCCACCGCGACACCGGCACTGCGCAGCTACCGGGCCTGACGGCGGGCGTGCACCGGTGGCCGGACTCAGCTCTCCAGTGCCTGCGCGATCAGCGACTGCAGATGCAACCCGCGGCGGGCGTTGATTTCCCCGGAGACCCCGTTACGCACGGCGGCGGCGAACTCACGGCGCAGGACGGGCCAGCACTCGGAGTAGTCCAGCTCGGCGCTGTCGTGGACGAGCGGGGGCTGCGGGCCGAAGAGCTCGACCCGGGTGATGCCCTGCGCGACGTTGACGGAACCCGACAGCGAGGCCTGGCTGACGGCGCCGTTCTCGTGCTCGCAGGTCAGCTCGATCCAGCGGCGCGGGTCACCGGCGCCACGGATACGGACGATGGGGCCGACGGCCGCGTCCAACAGGTCCAGCAGATGCGGACCGATGTCCAACAGCGCGCCGTGTTCCAGACGCCACGGCGTCGCGAACGGGCCGCCCAGGAACGCGCTGCTCAGCCCGCAGGAACGCGCACCCACGACCTCCAGCTCCCTCGCCTCGCTCACAAACCGCCGGACCTCCGGGTGGTAGCGGCTCGTCAGCACGAGTTGGGAGACGACACCGGCTTCGTCGATCGCGTCGACCAGCCGGCGCCCGGCCGACAGATCCGCACCGAGCGGCTTCTCCAGGAGCAGCGCCTTGCCCGCCTTCGCGGCACGCAGGGCGAGTTCGGCCTGTACCGAGGGAGGAACCGCGAAGGCGACCGCTTCGCACCCGTCGAGCAGTTCCTCGAAGCTCTCGGCGACGCGCGCCCCATGCGGCGCGGCCGTCTCACGTGCCGCCTCGGCGCGGCGCGCCCATACGGCGGTCAGCGCGGTCTCGGGCCCGGCGGCGAGCAGTTCGGCGTGCACGGTCCGCGCCCAGGGGCCCGCGCCGACGAGTCCGACCTTGACGGGGGTGTGGGGCCAGGGATCAGGAGTGCCGGTCACGGGAGATCCGATCTGTGCGGTGGCATGGGCGCGGGTCGTGCGGTGACCTGGCGCGGGTTGACGTGAGGTGCGGTCAACCGAGGCCGCGTACTGGCCCGTCGGAGGGTGCGCAGGCTCTCTCACCCTACCCGCGGTGAGATCGACGCGGCCTGGTCGCGGGCGCGCCCGAGGGCTTGCGGTGTGCCGGCGGTGCACGCCTCTGTTCGATGAAGCGTCATGAGCGTCATCATTCGGTGCATGGATCCCACAAACGACAAAGCAGGCACCGACGGTACGATCCTGCCCGCGCTGCCGGAGGACTGGCAGCGATGTCTTGCGGTGGCGGCCCATCCGGACGACATCGAGTACGGCACCGCAAGCGCTGTTGCCCGGTGGACGGCTCAGGGCAAGCACGTCACGTACCTGCTGGCCACCCGCGGCGAAGCCGGCATCGACGGCATGCACCCGGACCGGGCCGGTCCGCTGCGGGAGAGCGAGGAGCGGGCCGGAGCCCGTGAAGTCGGCGTCGACGACGTCGAGTTCCTCGACCACCGTGACGGCGTCATCGAGGACGGGCTCGTCCTGCGCCGGGACATCGTGCGGGCGATGCGCCGCCACCGGCCCGAGATCGTGGTGTCCGGCGCGTTCACCGTGCGCATGGTCATGGGGCTGACCAACCAGGCGGACCACCGGGTGGTGGGCCTGGCAGCCCTGGACGCGGCACGGGACGCGGGCAACCGCTGGATCTTCCCGGAACTGGCCGACGAGGGGCTCGAACCGTGGAACGGAATCCGGATGGTGTGCCTGGCCGGGGCGCAGCAGCCCACCCACGGCGTGGACATCACGGGCGAACCCCTTGCACGCGGCATCGCCTCCCTCGCCGCGCATGCCGAGTACACCAAGGGCCTGGGCGCGCAGGGCTTCGAGCCCGGCCCCTTTTTGACCTGGGCGTCCAAGATGGGCGGCCCGGCCCTGGGCGTCGAGTCGGCCGTCCTGTTCGACGTGCACCAGCTCATCCCCGACGGCCCGCCGCCCTGGGTGTGACCACAGCCCGGCCATCACACGGGTCGGGCGATGTGACCACGTCATCACGGGCCGGCCGCACATCGAGATGACACAACTTGACCTGATCGATGGGTCTTTTGAATCAGGAGACTCATAGGCTGAGCGTCAATTGATCACCAGTGATCCGGAGGAGTTCACGTGACCCCACGCTCGCGCAAGGCCACCAGACGCACCGCTGTCCTTCGCCGAGACGCCGTCGTCGCGACCGTCCCGGTCGCCGTCGCGGCCCTGCTCGCCGCGGCCGGACCGGCGGCGGCAGGCACTTCGGGTTCGGCCGGCGTGGGAGACCCCTATTTCCCCCTCGCGGGCAACGGCGGCTACGACGTGCACCACTACGACCTGACCCTCGGCTACGACCCGGACAGCCGCCACCTCGACGGCAAGGCGGTCATCACCGCGCGCGCCACGCAGAAGCTGACCCGCTTCGACCTCGACCTCAAGGGACTCAAGGTCACCGGCGTCATGGTGGGCCACAGCAAGGCGGACTTCCGCCGCGACGGACAGGAACTCGTCGTCACCCCACGCCACGCCCTGCACAAGCACCAGGAGTTCCGGATCACCGTCACCTACCGGGGCACCCCCAAGCCGGCGACTGACCCGGACGGTTCGCTGGACGGATGGATCCCGACGGACGACGGCGCGTTCGTGGCGGGGGAACCGCAGGGCGCCATGACCTGGTTCCCCGCCAACAACCACCCCAGGGACAAGGCCTCGTACGACTTCACGGTCACCGTGCCCAAGGGGACGACCGCCGTCGCCAACGGTGTTCTGCGTGGGCAGAAGACCTCCCACGGGCGCACCACGTTCCGCTGGCGGGCGGTCGAGCCGATGGCCGCGTACCTCGCCACCGCCACGATCGGGAAGTTCAAGGTCGAGCAGTACACGACCCCGGACGGCCTGAAGGTCTACAACGCCGTCGATCCCCGCGAAGCGACCGCCGCGGCCCCCGTGCTGAAGAAGCTGCCCTCCGTGCTGGCCTGGGAGAGCGGCCTCTTCGGCCCCTACCCCTTCAAAGCCGCCGGATCGGTCGTCGACCGGGCTCCGCAGGTCGGCTTCGCACTGGAAACGCAGACACGGCCGCTCTACGACCGGGCGCCCAGCCTGGGCACTCTCGTCCATGAAAGCGCGCACCAGTGGTTCGGGGACTCCGTCTCGCTGACCACCTGGAAGGACATCTGGCTCAACGAGGGCTTCGCGACCTACGCCGAGTGGCTCTACACCGAGCAGCATGGCGGCAGGAGCGCTCAGCAGACCTTCGACTCCCTCTACGCATCCCCGGCGGACAGCGACCTCTGGGCCTTCCCGCCCGCCGATCCCGGCAGCGGAGCGCACATCTTCGAAACCCCGGTCTACGCTCGCGGCGCCATGGCCCTGCACAAACTCCGTACGGCCGTGGGCGACAGGACCTTCTTCCGCATCCTGCGCACCTGGACGGCCGACCACCACGAAGGCCACGGGACCACCAGCCAGTTCACCCACCTGTCGGAACGCCTGTCAGGCAAGGACCTCCACGCCCTGTTCCACACCTGGTTGGACACGACGGGCAAGCCGGCTTCGCCGTGATCTAGGCAGGCCGCAGCCACATCGTCGCCAGCGGCGGCAGCGTCAGCAGGACAGACACCGGTCGGCCGTGTGCCCCCTCCGGCTCGGCCTTGACCGGGTCGGGGTTGGTGACGTCGCTGCCGCCGTAGCGGGCGAGGTCGGTGTTGAGGACCTCGTGCCAGGCGGGAACGTCGTCGGGTACCCCGAGGCGGTATTCGTGCCGCACGACCGGGGAGAAGTTGGAGACGGCGAGCAGCGGGGAGCCGTCGGCGTCGTAGCGCAGGAACGCGAAGACGTTG
>NZ_JBMNDS010000099.1:19560-37108 GCF_052543295.1 Streptomyces sp. SAS_270 | reverse complement strand
GAAAGCCGGGGCACCGCTGCATCGCTGCGGCGGTGCCCCGGCACGGGGCGGTCAGGCCGGTCAGAGCAGCCAGCGGTTGCGACTGACGAAGGGCAGCCGCGCCCAGGCCTTGCCCAGGCCCCAGGTGGCGCCCGCTCCGGCCGCCGCGAGGGCGATGATGGCAATGGCGTAGACGAGGTGGTAGTCGGCGAACGGGTTGGTCGACATGCTCGGCGACCCGTCGGACAGGTGCTTGGCGGGCGGCCACTCGGCCACCCACATCAGCGCCATCATCGCGGTGCCGGCCACGGCCGCGATACGCAGACCGATGCCCGCGATCAGCGCGACCCCGATGCCGAGCAGTCCGAGCATGAACAGCCAGTCCGCCCAGCCGGCCCCGGCCCAGTCGTGGAAGGTGGACTCCATCGGCCCGGCGGCGACCGAGCTGAGGAAGCCCTTGGTGGGCGAGCCGCCGTCGATCCAGCCCTTGCCCGAGGCGGTGGCGTAGCCGATTCCGAAGGTCTTGTCGAGGAAGGCCCACAGGAAGACGAACCCGGTCAGGATGCGGAGGCCGGCGAGGAGGTGTGTGCTGGTCGCCGTCAGGGTGAGGGTCTCGCCGGCGGTCCGCTCGGCCGTCCCGGCCTTGCGCACGGACAGCATGGGGAACCGCACGTGCCGGTGGGGCTGTTCGTGAACTGCCATGATGTTCATCCCTTTCGAGGGGTGACGCGACGCAGGGTTATGGATGCTCGTTGCGTTTTTAATGTCCCGCTTCGCCCACCGGGCTCGCAGGGGCTGCGAGGCCTGCACGGCAGGGCCGAACGTCCCTTCTGCGCAGGCCTGTTCAGCTTCCTCCGGGCCATCCGGTCGGCACGAGGAGCACGGGGCAGTGCGATCGGTGCAGCAAGGTGTGAGCGACCGGTCCCAGGCGCGGACGGAGCAGGTCAGGCCGATGGTGGTTGCCGATGACGACGATGCCGGCCTCGTGGGTGGCCTCCAGCAACGCATGCGCAGGCCGGGTACGAACTGTGGACGTCTCGACGCCCACTTCGGGGTGCCGCTCGCTCAACTGGGCCATGGTGTACCGAGGTACCGCCGCTTCGGAGGCGTCACGCATGGCAAGTTCCCGCTGTCCGGGGCTCGTTGCGGGAACCAGCGACGGCAGTTCGGGCGCGACGTGTCGTTGGGACCACGAGTGCACGACGCGCAGCCGGGCACCGCGCCGCTCCGCTTCCTGGAAGGCATAGGCCGCCGCGTCCGCGTCGGCGTCACTCCCCAGCCCCAGCACCACCGCGCGGCCCTCGTCGCACCGATGGTCTCCGCGCACCACCAGCAGCGGGCTGCGGAGGTGCGCCGCCAGGCGCAGGCTCACCGAGCCGAACAGCAATCCGGCCACCCCACCGAGCCCGCGGCTGCCCACCACCGTCACCACTGCCCCGTCACTCTCCCGCACCAGCGCCGCGGCCGCCCCGCCCTCGGCCGACACGGTCTCGACCGGCAGGTCGGGATGGTGCTCACGAACCCGTGAGGCGGCCGAAGCGAGTATCGGCGCGGCCTCGTCCCGCCCGGGAGCGGCGTAGACGATGCGCAGGGCTGCGCCGCGGCGCACCGCCTCTTCGGCCGCCCAGTCAAGCGCACGTACGGCGACCAGCGAGCCGTCCCACCCGGCGACCACGTGCTGGAAAGTCATGTGTCTGTTCCCTTCTGTGCTCCATGCCTGACGTGTACGGATGAAGCGGCCCACGGGCGTCCTTCGTGCACCCTCTGATGAGTGGTGGATCACCCTCCGCGGCTGATGAATCCGTCGGCGTGCGGTCGCCCAGACAGGCAGAGGGCTTCGGTCGCGTCCCGGTCGGAGAGCCGCCCTTGTCCCCCCTTTCGGTTCCATAGGGCCGACCGGCCCTTCCCTCGGGCCTGATATACGGCTTTTCTCTATGTATGGCCGATAACCACACCAGGCCCAGAGCTTGCCACGCGGAACGAGCCGCCGGCGACGCCACCGTGGTGGAAGCGCACGGCGAGATCGACATCCTCACGACACCGTCGCTCGCGGAACTCCTCGACACGCTGTCCGCCGGGCCGTGCCCCGACCTGGTGCTGGACCTGAGTGCCATCTCCTTCATCGACTGCAGCGGACTTCGTCTGCTGTGCCGGACGAGGACCCGGACACTGGCCCGGCACGGCCGGCTGCGGCTGGTCACCGACAGCACCTGCGTCCTGCGCATCCTGCGCGATACCCGGCTGACCGGCGCCTTCGAGATCCACCCCGACCTGTCGGCCGCGCTCGCCGCGGTTCCTCCCGGGGACATCGCCGCTGTCACGGGCTGACCGAAGCCGCTGAGCGGGTCAGCGGTTCGGCACTCCTGCGCCGAACACCATGTGGCGGGCGCGCCGCGGGGTTGCGGGGCCCTCCGGGCCGTAGCCCAGGCGGATCAGGATCTGCGCGTGTCCGGTGTGCTCGGGATCCGGGCTCAGGGAGCGACGCAGGTCGGTCCATTCCATCGGCTGGTGCAGCAGGGACGCCCGCAATCCGAGGACCGTGGCGACCAGCAGGACGTGTTCGAGGGCCTCGCCCGCGCGCAGCCAGTCGGTACGACGGTCGTGTTCGGTCCTGAGCAGGGCGATGACCGGGGCGGTCTCGAAGTCCCGGGCCGACAGCCGCTCGGGGTGCCGCTCGGCGGTGAAGTCCCGCATGGGGATGCGTTCGCGCGCGTCCTGCGGGCCGAGTGCCGTCCGTGGGAGGCCGGCGTCGGTCACGCCCCTGTGCACCCAGCGGCGGCTCTCCGTACCACGGTCGGCGTCGAAGCGGTTGCGATGCTCGGCCACCGCAGTCACGCGCAGCAGGCGTTCCGTCTCAGCCGCCTCGGGGAAGGCCAGTGAGGCGCCTTCCGCGTGGGCCGCCTCGGCGAGTTCGGCGCGTGCCTGCGCCGACAGCGGCTTGCCCGTGAACGGGAAGCGGCTGCTGTGCCTGCGCCAGACCGCCGGGTAGAGGTCGGCGCGATGCTCCGTGGTGTGGCGGTGCCGTGATCCCGTAGGCCGGACGACGGCGAGCAGTCCGGGATCTTCGGGGCTCGGCAGCAGGCGTACGACCGGTGACCAGCCGAAGTGCGACACCGCCACGCGCAGGTTGAAGACTGAGGCACCCACCGAGAGGTGGAGGGCACGGGCGGCGGGGTCGGCATGGCGCAGGCTTCGCTCCGGGGCCGCGCGCACATCGAAGGCGACGGTGTCGGGGTCGAGCCTGAAGCGCCACGGCTGGGTGTTGAAGAACGAGGGTGCGGCCACGGCCGCCGCGATGCAGGCTTCCAGGGTCTCGGCGTCGAGAGGCGCGGATCGCATGGTGCCCTCCTCCCGCACAGGTTTCGGAACAGGTGCTGTAGTCCTTCGAGGGTGCGAGGACGGGCGGTCATCACGTGAGAGGCCGATGGCCCCTCCCCGCCGGCCGGTCAGTCCACCGTCGGCCGTCGAGGCGACAGCCGGGCCGGGCCCACAAGGGCAAGGGCCGTGGGGGCGGGGGTGAGGCTGGGAGCTGGTCCAAGTGGCGGTGGCGGAAGGTCACCGGCCACGGCCACGGCACGGGCTGCGCCCCGGTCTCCGGCTCGGATGCGGGTGCGGCCCCGATCCTGGCCTCAGGCGCGGAATCGCGCTCGGGCGGGAAGTCCACCGGTCGCGGCGGAGCCGGACTGCGAGGGCTGACCTGGGCGGCGGCGCGGAGGTGCTGGCCTGGTGTGGTGGGGGGGGTCAGGCGGAGGTGAGGCTGGGGAGCAGGGTCAGGTGACGGCGTCCGGCGGCCGGGCGGGTGGCGGCGGGGAGGTCGCTGGCCGCACCCGCCGGGCCCGCCATGGCAGGGGCTGCCGCGGCCAGGGCGGGGGTCCGGGCGGGCGGGGCGGTGCGGGGGGTGGCCGTGCGGATGACGTCTTCGAGGGCCTGCGTGAGGCGGGCGAGGTCGTGGGGGGTGTGGTCGGCATCGACCGAGGCACGCACCGCGGTGGTGACGCCCCGCTGGGGCAGATACAGCGGCATCTGCTGGGCGACGGTCTTCCACGCCGCAACCCCCCGGGCGGCCAGCTCACGGCGGATCAGCGCGGCGGGCAGCCGCGGATGATGGAAGGTGACGATCCCGCACTGCACCCGGCCCGGCGCGATCAGTTCCACCCCCGGCACCTGCCCAACAGCCGCCCGCAACAGCGGCCACAACCCAGCGCCATCGACCGCACCGATGCCGTCCTGGTCAGTGAGCGCGGCGTTCAGCCCCACCACCGCGGCCAGCTGCGGCTCCGGCCCCAGCACACCCGCCGACCCCACGCCACCGCTCACCCCAGTCGAGGCAGCCCAACCACCCATGGCGGACGCAGGCGCGGGAGTGGCGAGCAGGGCGCGGGCCCGGGGGCTCAGAGCGGCAAAGCCCACTCCCAGCGGGCCCCGAAGGAACCGCCAGCCATCCCCCGTCAGCACGTCGAACCCCATAGCGCGGCCGTCCACCGGCAGCTGACCCACCGACTGCGCGCCGTCCACCGCGTACAGGCACCGATGCCCCGCCAGCAGCAGCCCGACCGCCTCGACCGGCTGCACGATCCCGCAACCCATCGGGACATGCGCCACCGACACCAACGCCACGTCCTCGTCAAGACGCGCCGCCATCCACTCCAGATCCAGGTCACCATCCGCACGCAACGGCACCGTCTCCAGCCGCGCCCGGCTACGCGCACACGCCGCCGTCAACACACTCAGCCGGCCCACACTCTCAAACGGGGTGGTCCACACCCGATCCCCCCGCCCCAACCCCAACCGGCCCACCAGCGTGGCGAACGCCGCATCGGCATCCGCCACCAGCACCAGCCCGTCAGCCGGCATCCCCACCAACCCACCCAAGCGGCCATACACCTCGGCGCCCGCAGCCTCCTCAAACTCCTCCGCCACCTCGTGCGGCCCCTCGTACTCCTCGCGCCGCATCACCTCAGCAACCAACGCCCGCACCCCCGCCGGCATCCGGCCCCGCTCCGCCACATTCAAGAACACCCCCGCAGCCGACGTCACCGCACCCGCTGCCGCAGTCTCTGTTGCCGTCCCGGAGCCACGCCCGGCCACCGTCCCCCGCCCCAATACCGTCACCACGCCCATCTCCAGGACCTCCCACCACATCCAGAACCTGTGCCAGCCATTGCCAACCTGATGGCAATAGATTGCCTACCAGGGCAGGGAGTTGGCAACGCGCACTCCACCCGCACTCAAGCAACCAGCCCGCGCCAATCTTGACAAATCACGCAAAACGCCCTCAGATGCCAAACGACACCACCAAACCCCAGCCATACCCCAGGCGCACTCCAGCGCCCCCACACCAACCCCCAACCCACCAACCCGTACCCAGGCAAAGTCTTGCCAGACCGCGCCAGTCACCACACCTCCGGACCCGAAGGAGCGACGAACAGCGCGACCCGGTGCTCCGGTCCGACTTCGCGCGGGATATCGCTTTGTGGGCCCTGGGGCGCCGCCATAGGGTCACCGGCATGTCAATACGTCTTCGTATGCGTCAAGCGCTGCCGGAAGCGATGCGTGCCCGTGACAAAGCCGCAGTGAGCGCCCTGCGCACAACGCTCGCTGCGCTGGACAACGCCGAGGCGGTGCCCCTGGACGAAACCGAGCCGCACAACCTGGCCCTTGAGCAGTCACCGGTTGGTGTCGGCGCCACCGAAGCAGCGCGACATGAGCTGAGTGAGCGCAGGGTGGTGGACATCGTGCGCGCCGAGGCCGCCGAACGGCTGGAGGCCGCAGCACAGTTGACCGCGCCCGCGCACGCTCATCGAGCCGCGCAGCTCCGCGCCGAAGCCGCCGTACTGCATCGCCTCCTCGACAGCCCCGCCACCCCGTAGGACACAACGCCGCACCCACACCGAAGCAACACAGGAGCGCAAGCGCGGCCTCGGCCCACTGATCACCGCACCGGCCCGCAGAAGCGTCATCGCCTCACAGCGGAGCCGGTGCTGTCGTGTGCGGAGGAGGCGGGCCCTGCCCGCGCTCGGGCACGTGGGGGAATCAGCGTTGCGGACTCTCGCACTGAGCGCCTCGTCGGTTGTCTGCGGCCGTAGACCCCGGCGCTGGCAGATCTTCCCGCCCGTCCGACGAAACCCCAGGTCAAGTGGATATCTGGTCATGTGTCAGGTGGCGCAACACTCCGGCAACACCTCTTTCCCTACCGGATAGGTATGGTCCGAAACATGTCAGCCACCGACCGCATCCGCGACCACGCCGGCCAGGGCGCGACCACCGTCGCAGCCCACCGTGCGCGGCGGAGGCTGCGTGCGGACCGGGCACGCCAGCTCGCCGACCTGCTCCGCCACCAGCTCCTGGCCGGGGGGTTCCCGGACGGCGCGCTTCCTCACGAGACGATCCTCGCCACGGACTACAGCGCGTCCCGCAACACCGTTCGCCAGGCCCTCGACCTCCTGCGTGCCGAGGGCCTGGTCGAACGCCTCCCCGGCGTCGGCACGGTCGTCGTGGCCCAGAAGTACCCGCACGGACTCGACCGCCTGATGGGCCTCGCGGAAACCCTGCGCGAACACGGCCATGTCAGCAACGAGGTGCGCACCGTGGGCGCCGTCCCCGCCCCGTCCCCGGTAGCCGACCGCCTGCACCTCCCACCCGGCACCGACGTCCTCTACATCGAACGTCTGCGCCGGCTGAACGGCCTGCCCCTGTCCCTCGACCTGACGTACATCCCCCTCGACATCGGCACCGCCCTGCTCGGGGAGGACCTGGAGAACACCGACATCTTCCGGCTCCTGGAGTCCCTCACGGGCCAGGCTCTCGGCCACGCCGAGATCAGCCTGGAGGCGGTGAACGCGGACGCCCATTCCGCCGCCGTGTTGCAGGCACCGCACGGCGCGGCCGTCCTGATGCTGGAACGACTCACCTACCTCGCCGACGGCCGGCCCGTCGACCTGGAGTTCATCCGCTTCCGCGGCGACCGCATCGCGATGAGCGGTCTGCTGCACCGGTCCCTGTAAACACCCCGCTCGCGCACATTCCTGGAGACAGCTATGCCCTTGGCACCCCAGCGGGCCGACGTGCCCGTGACCATCGACGAGTCCAAGTGCATCGACGGCTGCACCCTCTGCGTGGACATGTGCCCGCTGGACTCCCTCGCCATCGACAACAGCAGCGGCAAGGCGTACATGCACGTCGACGAGTGCTGGTACTGCGGCCCGTGCGCGGCCCGCTGTCCCACCGGAGCCGTGACAGTCAACATGCCCTATCTGCTCCGGTGAGAGGTCCCGAACTCCCGTGAAACACACCGCACTTGCCGTACCGGCTGCCCTTCTCCTGCTGTCGCTGACCGCCTGTGGCGGCAGCGCCGAGGCGGGTGACGGCAAGAACGTCACCATCACCGTCGGCTACCAGTCCAAGACCATCAACACGGTCACCGCGGGCACCCTTCTGCGCTCCCTCGGCTACTTCGAGAAGGACCTCAACGCCCTGCACGACGGCCACACGTACAAGGTCGACTGGCAGGACTACGCCACCGGCGCCCCCATCACCGCCCAGATGACCGCCGGGAAGATCGACATCGGCTCGATGGGCGACTTCCCGCTGCTCATCAACGCGACCAGGGGCAAGCAGCTGAACCGCCCCACCCACCTGGTCTCCGTCACCGGCTACAACCTCCGTGGCGGTCTCAACACCATCGTCACCGCCCCCGGCTCCACACTCACCTCCCTGAAGGACCTGAAGGGCAAGAAGGTCTCGACGAGCGTCGGCTCCGCCGCCGACGGCACACTCGTACGGGCCCTGCAGCACGCCGGCATCGACCCGAACGACGGCATCGAGAAGCTCAACCAGCAGCCCGCCGTAGGCGCGTCGGCACTGGCCGCCGGCAGCACGGACGCGCTCTCGCAGTTCGTCGCCTGGCCAGGTCTGCTCGCCTACCAGGGCAAGGCGAAGGCTCTGTACGACGGCGCCGAACTGAACCTGCCCACGTTTCACGGTGTCACCGCCCTCGAGGACTTCGCGAAGAAGAGGCCCGCCGTGCTGGAGACCTTCCTGAAGGCCCAGGCACAGGCCACCGACTATCTCAACACCCGTCCCGTGAGCGCCGCCGAGAAGGTCGCGAAGGCCACCGGCCTGCCCGCCGAGGTCGTGTACCTCTACAACGGCGCCCACGGCATCTCCACCTTCGACCCGGCCGTCAAGCCGCAGCTCGTCTCCGCGCTCAAGCAGGACGTGTCGGTCCTGAAGGAGGCGAAGCTGACCGGCGATGTGGACGTGGACTCCTTCGTCGACGACCAGTACGTGAAGAAGGCCCTCGGGGCGTCGTACGCGAAGCAGCTCGCCGCCACTCCCCCGACGGCCGCGGGCGAGGTATGGCCCAAGGGCGCCGAGAAGACCAAGGCGTTCAAGTCCCCGGCTGAGCTCCTGAGTTATGTGGCCGCCCACCGCGACGGCATCCGCGCCGCCTACGTACCCGACGCCACCACCGGCACTCTGTGGTTCGCCGACAAGGCGGTGTGGGTGGCCGACGGCGAAACGCTCCTGCCGTTCGTCGCCCCGGCGACTGCGCAGGCGTACGTCTCCGCGCACGGCGGCGCCCGCGTCATCACCTATGCCAAAGCCCTGGAGCGTGCCGCATGAGCAGGCCCGCACCGCGAGCGAGCCGCTACCGACGGCCACTCCCGCCGATCGGCCGGTACGCGCTGCGGGTGGCCGCCGTCGCGGCCGCCCTCGGCCTCTGGCAGATCCTGACCAGCCTGGACATCGACCTGTGGCTGCGCTTCTCGCAGTTCCCCACGGTCACCGACGTCGCCCACGCCTTCGCCGACCGCCTCACCGGGGCCGACTACTGGACCGACCTCACCGACAGCCTCACCCGCATCCTCACCGGCTTCCTGCTCGCCGCGGTGCTGGGCGTAGCGGTGGGCGTGCTCGTGGCCCGCTCCCGTCTCGCCGAGGACCTGCTGGGTCCGCTGCTGGAAGTGGTCCGCCCGATCCCGGCGATCGCCCTGGTCCCCGTCGCGATCCTCCTGTTTCCCTCCAACGAACAGGGCATCGTCTTCATCACCTTCACCGCCGCCTTCTTCCCGGTCCTGGTCTCCACCCGGCACGCCGTCCGCGCGCTGACCCCCGTGTGGGAGGAGGCCGTGCTCACGATGGGCGGCGGCCGGTGGCGGATTCTCGGCTCGGTCGTCCTGCCGGGCGCACTGCCGGGCATCTTCAGCGGTCTGTCGGTCGGGATCGGTGTCTCGTGGATCTGTGTGATCTCCGCCGAGATGATCTCCGGCCAGTACGGCGTCGGCTACCGCACCTGGCAGGACTACACGATCGTCTACTATCCCGGCGTCTTCGTCGGCATGGTCACCATCGGCATCCTCGGCTGGCTCACCTCCACCGCGGTGGAACTCCTGGGCCGACGCCTGACCCGGTGGCTGCCGCGGACGTCGTACGTCCCCGGCGCCCGGCCGGCGCCACCACGCACGCCCGCCCGGCCGGCCCCCACCGCCGCACGCACCGACCAGCCCTCCGACGCCGAGGAGGCACGCGATGAGCACCTCGTCTGACACCAAGCCCGACCTCGGCACGCTGGACAAGGCGCCGTCCCCCGTACGCGGCACCCGGCTCACCCTTCGCGCCACCACGCTCGGCCGCCACGATGCCCCCGTCCTGGATGGGGTCGACCTGGACATCGCGCCGGGCGAGATCCTCACCGTCGTCGGTCCCTCCGGCTGCGGCAAGTCGACCCTGCTGCGCACCCTGGCGGGCCTGCTGCCCCCGCTCGCCGGAGAGATCAGCCAGGACGGGCACCCCCTGACCGGCCCCACCGCGGAACGCGCCCTGATCTTCCAGGAAGACGCTCTCCTCCCCTGGCGCACCCTGCGCGCCAACGTGGAACTCCCGCTGGCCATACGCGGGTTGTCACGAGCGGAACGCCGCACACAGGCGGACGCGTGGCTGGCCCGGGTCGGCCTGGCCGAGCAGGCCCGGCAGTTGCCGCACCGCGTGTCCGGTGGGCAACGTCAGCGCGCCCAGCTGGCACGCGCCCTTGCCGCACGCCCACACGCCGTCCTCATGGACGAACCCTTCGGCGCCCTCGACGCCCAGACCCGTGCCGGCATGCAGGACCTGCTGGTGGAGGTGCTGCACGGCACGGGCGCGACCGTCGTCTTCGTCACCCACGACATGGAAGAGGCCCTGTTCCTCGGCGACCGCGTGGCCCTGCTCGGTTCCGGCCGACTCGTCGCCGTACGAGAGGTGCCACGCCCGCGCGACCGCGCCGCCCATGACGATCCGGCGCGCATCGCGCTGCGACGCGACGTCCTCACGTCACTCGGTTCTTGAAAGGCACACTGGTGGACACCCCCCTGCAGATCCCGGCCCTCGCCGACGCCGAGGAGATCAGCTGCGACGTCCTCGTCATCGGCGGCGGCACCGCCGGCACCATGGCCGCCCTGACCGCCGCCGAGCAGGGCGCGCACGTCCTGCTGCTGGAGAAGGCCCACGTCCGCCACTCCGGCGCACTCGCCATGGGCATGGACGGCGTCAACAACGCCGTCATCCCCGGCCGCGCCGAACCCGACGACTACGTCGCCGAGATCACCCGCGCCAACGACGGCATCGTCGACCAGTCCACCGTCCGCCAGACCGCCACCCGCGGCTTCGCCATGGTGCAGCGCCTGGAGTCGTACGGCGTGAAGTTCGAGAAGGACGAACACGGCGACTACGCGGTCCGCCAGGTCCACCGCTCCGGCTCCTACGTGCTGCCCATGCCGGAGGGCAAGGACGTCAAGAAGGTCCTGTACCGGCAGCTGCGGCGGCGCGAGATGCGGGAGCGGATCCGCATCGAGAACCGGGTGATGCCGGTGCGCGTACTCACGGCCGAGGGGCGGGCCGTGGGAGCGGTCGGCTTCAACACCCGTACGGGCGGCTTCGTCACGGTCCGCGCGGGCGCGGTGATCCTGGCGACCGGTGCATGCGGCCGCCTGGGCCTGCCCGCCTCCGGCTATCTGTACGGCACATACGAGAACCCGACCAACGCGGGTGACGGCTACGCCATGGCCTACCACGCAGGCGCCGAACTCACCGGCATCGAGTGCTTCCAGATCAACCCGCTGATCAAGGACTACAACGGCCCCGCCTGCGCCTACGTCGCCAACCCCTTCGGCGGCTACCAGGTCAACCGGCACGGCGAACGCTTCGTCGACTCCGACTACTGGTCCGGCCAGATGATGGCCGAGTTCGCGGCGGAGGTGGCGAGCGACCGCGGCCCGGTGTACCTGAAGCTCAGCCACCTCCCCGAGGAGTCGGTCTCCGCGCTGGAGTCGATCCTGCACTCCACCGAGCGCCCGACGCGCGGCACCTTCCACTCCGGCCGCGGTCACGACTACCGCACCCACGACATCGAGATGCACATCTCCGAGATCGGCCTGTGCGGCGGCCATTCGGCCTCGGGCGTACGGGTCGACGACCGCGCCCGTACGACCGTGCCGCGGCTGTACGCCGCCGGTGACCTGGCCTGTGTGCCGCACAACTACATGATCGGCGCGTTCGTGTTCGGGGACCTGGCGGGGGCGGACGCGGCCCAGTACTCCGCGTACGAAGGGGAGTTGCCAGCCGATCAGCTGCGCGAGGCGCACGAGCTGATCTACCGCCCGCTGGGAAACCCGGACGGCCCGCCGCAGCCCCAGGTCGAGTACAAACTGCGCCGCTTCGTCAACGACTACGTCGCCCCGCCGAAGTCCGGCGCCCGTCTCTCCCTCGCTCTGGAGGCCTTCGAGCGGATGCGCGAGGACATCGCCGCGATGGGCGCCCGCACCCCGCACGAACTCATGCGCTGCGCCGAGGTCACCTTCATCCGCGACTGCGCGGAGATGGCGGCACGCGCATCGCTGGCCCGCACCGAGTCCCGCTGGGGTCTTTACCACGACCGCCTCGACCACCCGCATCGTGACGACGCCTCCTGGTTCCACCACCTCGACCTGTACAAGTCCGCCTCTGGCGCAATGGAGTTCACGGCGCGACCGGTGGCTCCCTACCTGGTCCCGGTCGACGGCTTCACCCCGACCGACGGCCCCTCCCGGCACCTCGGCGAGGTCCACCCTGAACACGTGGCGACAGCAGGGGCCCGGGAAGCGGCGCCGGTGGCGTTGCGGCAGGAACCCACCGCGGCCGACACAGCCGCCCACCCCCGGGCCGACGCGGACGCGCCGGCCACACCCCGACTGCTCGAACTCCTCTCTCTCGCAGAGGACGAGCCCGATCTCTCCCTGCTCGCCGCCTACTTGACGGACCCCGAGCCCAGCGTCCGCCGGACGGCCGTCACGATCCTGACGGAGAGCGTGCCCCCGGGCACCGGCCCCGCACTGGCCGCGGCGCTCACCGACCCCGACACCGGCGTCCGCGCCGCCGCGGCCGCCTCACTGCGCGAACTGGTCGAGACGCTCCCGCCGGAACCGGCCCTGCGCGACGGCCTCGCCGCCGCCCTGTCCGAGGCCGACCCCGCCGTCCGCGCCGCCGCACTGGACGTGCTGCGTGCCCTGCGGCTGGGTGACGCCGAGTTGTTCGCGCACTCCCTGTCGGACTCGGACATCGCCGTACGCATCGCGGCCGTGCGCGCGCTCGTGTCGGTCGACGCCGCCGCAGAGGTGGCCCGCGCGGCGGCCGTCGAACCGTCCCGCGAGGTCCGCGTCACGATCGCCAAGGCGCTGGCCACCCTGGGCACAGCATCGGACACGGCGCGCTCTGCCCTCGCCGCACTCGTCGACGATCCCGACGCCCTGGTGCGTGGGGCCGCCTACGAGGCTCTCGGCACGACGGGCTGCCCGATAGCCCTGGCCGCACGCGCCGAGACGGCCCTCACCGACCTGGCCTGGCAGGTACGGGCCGGCGCTGCCACCGCTCTGTCCGCCGCCGACTCCGAGCCGGCCGTGCCGGCCCTCGCCAAGGCCCTCACCGATGTGAACGCCGACGTCCGCAAGGCAGCCGTACTGGCCCTGACCCGGCACCGTGCCGTCGAGGATGCCCGAGTTGCCCTGGCCACCGCGACGACGGACTCGGACGCGGACGTCAGGGCCTACGCGGCGCGGGCGCTGTGACCGGTCAGGGATTCGTCCAGGCCTCGGGGTCCTCCGCGAGGCTCAGGACGTCGTCGGGCAGCTTGGCCGCGGCCACGTGGGCCAGGGTGACCTCGCCGAGGATCTTGCGGATATTGGCGCGTACGGCGATCCAGAGCGGCAGCAGCGACTCCGCGGGACCGCTGTAGGAGAGCTCGGGCGGACGCACGCCTCGCACCGAGACGAGGGGGCCGTCCGCCACGCGGATCACGTCGGCGATGGCGATCGAGTCGGCCGGACGGGCGAGCCGGTAGCCACCCTTGCCGCCGCGCTGGCTGACCACGAGACCGCCCCGGCGCAGATCGCCGAGGATGCCCTCCAGGAACTTGTGCGGGATACCCTGCGCCGCGGCGATTGCCTCGGCCTTGAGCGAGGCCTCGTCCCCTGCCGCGGCCAGCTCCAGTGCCGCCCGCACCGCATAGTCCGCCCGCGCCGAGATCCGCATGCCCCGATTATCCATCACTGCCGTGTCCACCTGTCACGGGCTGCGCCGTCAGGAAGGAAGGGTGAACGGCGGGTGTGCGCCGTTGAGGAAGTAGTCCCCGACCTCGCGCAGTCTGTGGGCGACCGGCTCGCGCAGGGTGTGTGTCCGGGCGTTGCGCCAGAAGCGGTCGAAGCCGTGCCGCGTGGAGGCAGCATCGGCGCCGATGACTTCCAGGGCGCGGGTGGTGATCTCCTGTGCGGCCCGGGAGGCGGCGGACTCGGCCACGCTGGCGAGGACGGCGATCTCCGCGCATTCCTCGTAGTCGAGATCCTCACCCTGTACAAGTCCGCGCAACAGGGCATCCACCGCCTGCTCGGCGAGGGCGGACGCGGCGCGTGCGGCGACGGCGAGCTCGCCGTACGCGGTCAGCGCGTACGGATCCTGCGGCGGGCTGTCCGGCCAGGGCTGAGGCGAGAAGGGCTGCCAGGAGGACCTCATGCCCCTTCCGCACTCGCGGACCTCGGCCAGCAGCCCCTCGGCCACGCCAAGACAGAACTGGACGGAGACCAGACGCGCGGTCGGCGCGGCCAGAGAGGAGAAGGGTGACAGGACGCCCTCGTCCGGCGAGAGAGAGCCGAGCACATTGTCGGCCGCGACCGGCGCGGAGTCGAACTCCACGCCGCCCCCGGCCGCCAGCCGCTGCCCGAAGGTGTCCCCGTCGCTGCCGCTCACGACGCCCGAGCGGGCGGGGTCGACGAGGACGGCCAACGGCTCACCGGTGCCGTGCTTGGCGGCTCGGACCACCAGCCGGTCGGCGATACCGACCCCGGTGGCGTACCTCTGATAGCCGTTCAGTCGATAGCCGCCCGACGTGGGGGTAAGGATGAGCGGTGGTTCGTGTGAGGCGATCCCGCCACCCCAACACCACTGCCCCGCTGTCGAATCCCGCTCGATGCGGGCGGCTCGGGTGGGCCCGGCGAAGAACCGGGCGCTGAAGGACAGGAAGTAATGGTTGCCCAGCAGGTGGCCGATGGCACCGTCGGCCGCGGCGACGGTACGGACAGCCGCGTAGGCCGTGCGCCAGTTCGCGCCCCCTCCGCCGTGCACGGAAGGTGCCAACAGTGTCAGCAGCCCCGACTCCCGCAGTCGTGCGACCTCGTCGAGCGGTGCTTTGCCGGCCTGTTCGCGCTCGACCGCGTCAATGGCCAGGTCGTCCGCCATCTCGCGGGCTATGTGCAACCAGTCGACCTGCCCGGCTCCCGCGTCGGTGACCCCGTCCGCCGTCACCGTCATATCCGTACCCTCTTCATGCGACTGCGACTGTCGCTGCACCTCAGTGCTGTGGTCATGGCGTCTTCCTTCAGGGGACCGAGGGCGACGCGGGGCCCGGCGAGGCGGCGTGGGTGTGCGGCGGTGCGCGGTGACGCGTCGGCGTCATCATCCTCACTGCCCTCGTTGACCACCGTCAACAGTTCCCTAGTAATTCGATAGGAAACCTAGGGATATTGGTTGGCTCCGGCTGATTCACGCTCTCGGATGGCGAGTTCGCGACGGCTCTGCGAGTGGCGGGCGGTCGTACGAGGACCTTCCCCGGCCCGATGCGATCGGCGCCCCACGGCCGCCTACTTGCCCCTGTCCGCCTGTCGCCCAGATCAGACTCCCGTCGGCGAGTCCGGATCGCATGGCGTCCCGCCTGCGGCTGCGGCGAGGCTCTGCCGCAGGCGGGTGAGGCGTGCGATCTCCGCGTCCAGGGTTGCCAGGCGATCGGCCACCACGTCACTGAACTCGTCGGGACGCTGGGCGCAGGATGCCGACGGCTGGTCCTGGACGAGGAGATCCAGGCGGTGGGTGCGGCGGCGGAGGTCCTCCAGGGTGAGACCCAGGGCCAGAAGGCTGCGAATGACGCGGACACGGGCTATCTCGGCGGAGCCGTACTCACGTTGGCCGGACGAGGTCCGTGGCGGGGGCCGAATCAGGCCGCGGGCCTCATACAGGCGCAGAGCGCGCGGTGTGGTTCCGGCCGCAGCCGCTGCCTCGCCGATCCGCATGCCCGCCCCGCCCTTCTACAACTCCACGATGGACGCCCCGAAGGAGCGGCCGGCGATCAGCTGGGGCAACGCCCCCGGGGCGCGCTCCATTCCACGGACCGGGGTGTACGGGAAACGGATGTCGCCCGCCCGCAGCCAATCCCCGAAGCGGGCCTCCCACTCCTGCTCGACATCCGGGTGGCCCAGACCGCTGTAGCCGGCGATCGTGACGCCCCTGGTCAGCAAACGGTAGGTGTCGAGCACAGTCGGCGCGCTCCCACCCGCTCGGTCCGGGGACAACTGACCGTCCAACGCGCCCACCAGGGCGAACCGGGCACCCCGGTTCGCCACGTGGACGGCGGCCGTCAGCTGTTCGCCGCCCACGGTGTCCAGGACGACATCGATACCTTCCGGCGCCGCCTTCGCGAGTTGCCCGTCGAGCGGGGCGGCTCCGCGCAGCACGATGGCGTCGTAGCCGAGTTCCCGCTCCAGTCGCTCGGCCTTGTCCGGTGATCCGGTGCTGCCGACCACCCGGGCGGCGCCCAGCAGCCGGGCGATCTGGCCCGCCATGGTGCCCACAGCACCGGCGGCACCGGTCACGAACACGGTGTCGCCCTCGTGGACGTCGGCCAGCCGGGTCAGCGCGCCGTACGCCGCCGAGCCCTGGGCGAGATGGTCCACCGCGTCGGGCAGATGGCCGTCCGCCGGCCTGCACTCGGTGACGGCGGGCGTCGCGTACTCCCGCCAGCCCTGGAGGTGCAGCACCAGTTGACCCTTATTCAGCGGCCCGTCGACCACCTCGCCGATCGCAGGGCCGAACAGGGCGTCGCCCGGGTGCAGCGGCGGCAGCGGGACATCGCGTGTCTCACCTCCGATGAGGGTGCGCAAGCCCGGGAAGACGAGGAAGTGGGTGTTACGGACGAGCACCTGGCCGGCCTGAGGACGCGGGATGGGCGCATGCGCCAGGGTGAAGTCGTCCGGGGTAGGCAATCCAGCGGGGCGGCGGACCAGGCGTACAAGACGATGAGTCGCGTTCATGGCCCGGACGCTAAGCCTTGACCCGTGGGTCAGGGGCAAGGCTCAGCGGTGAAGAAGATGCCGGCAGGTCGTGCGGACCATTCAGCTCGCCGGTGAGGAGCTCCGGGGCGACGTCGCTGGACTTGAACTCCGCGGCGAGCAGGGCGGTCAGCAGGACGAGCTGGACGTGACTCGTTGGCTGGGCGCGCCCGAGGGCGGCCAGGTCGTCCGGGCGAGACAGAACGGTGGGACTCCGGGGGGAGACCGGGGCGGGGCTAGATGATCGATTCCAAGGGGGGCTCGACGAGACGAGTGTGACTGAGCGTGCTACTTGCCCAGTTGAGCGGCAGAGTCGGCTTCGGCCACACGCCTTCCCCAGGCCCTGATGTGCCGAGCCACGGTAGTTGGCACCTGGCCACGCTGGTTGGCACCGCCCTCGCTCATCCATGCCAAGATTCGAGGGTGGAGATGACCGACGTCACGCGTGCGATCGCGGCTGCGACTTCGGTCGCCACATCGCTCGACCTGCCGGCCGACGGCGCGATCGTTCTCCACAACTCGAACAAGCTGGCACTGCGGCTGACGCCATGCGGCGTCCTTTCCCGGGTCGCCCCTGTGGGACAAGAGGTTGCACAGTTCGAAGTCGAGCTCGCTCAGCGGCTCGCCGAGGTCGGATGCCCGGTGTGTCCCTTGGAACCTCGGGTGGACCCGCGTGTGTACACGCGCGATGGCTTCGCAGTGACGCTGTGGACCTACTACGAGCCCGTGACACCTCACACCTCACCAGTCGCCTACGCCAAGGCGCTGGAGCAGCTGCACGCCAGCATGCGCAAGGTCGATGTGCCGAGCCCGAGGTTCATGGACCGGATCACGGAGGCGGAAGAAGTTGTCGCCGACCCGGATCGCTCACCGGAGCTCGCCGACGCAGACCGCGTTTCCCTCAGCGGCAGGCTGGCAACCCTGCGACGAGCGATCGACGACCGCGGCGGGGGGGGGGGGGGGGG
>NZ_JBMNDS010000099.1:0-19550 GCF_052543295.1 Streptomyces sp. SAS_270 | reverse complement strand
CCGATCTTGCTCCACGGCGAGCCGCATCCAGGCAATGTGCTCAGCACGACGAATGGCCCGTTGTTCATCGACCTTGAGACGTGCTGCCGAGGACCCGTCGAGTTCGACCTCGCCCATGTTCCCGAGGCGGTCTGCGAGCACTACCCGAACGTCGACCAAGGGCTGCTGGACGAGTGCCGACAGCTTGTCCTCGCGATGGTCGCCGCGTGGCGTTGGGAGCTTGGCGACCAGTTTCCGAACGGGAGGCGATTCGGAGAAGAATTCCTGCGCGCACTGCACGACGGTCCTCCTTGGCCGACACTCGACACGATGAACAAGCGACTGGGCGGCCTGTAGAAATCTCCGAAGGTCACGTGAAAGCGGCAAGGAACCAAGCGACGAGACTGTCGCCGTTGCAACCCCATGCGCGCCGGCCTCGCTGCCGCGCTGAACCCTGTCGCCGGTGCCAACAAACGTGGCAACTCATTACAGATGCCAAGAATCCTGGCCAGACAGTGCCAACTATCGTGGCCCGGCACACCTGACCGTTGATCTCGCGGGTCAGGCATCTGGGCAATGGGGACGGCCGGCCTGATGGACGTGTTCGGGCACGCCGACAAAGAGGGGTGAGGCACGGAACCTGCACGTGCGGTTCCATGCTTTCTGCCGACCTCGGCGAGCCGACCGCCCGCATCACACGCGACCCGATCACTCGTCTCGGGCGTCAGGTGGGTGGGAGCCGCTCACGGCAACCATCGCACCGGGGACGTCTGGCGGATGTGGATGAGCACATCGAATGCGTCGGCAAGGCGAGCGACGGCGATGTGTTCGGCAGCATCACGGGATGGGTCGTAGACCCCGCTGATGACGCGGGCCTTTGCGGGACCGTCCCATCGGCGGCGTACGCCGCCGAGGCGCAGGTCCAGCCAGTGGGCGGCCAGATCCGTCTCGCCCAGCATCGCGTCGATCAGATCTCCGGCCGGCTCCGGGACGGCGACGATACCGAGGTCTCCGTGGTGAAAGCCGATGGCCACGGAGACATACCGGGTGCCGTATCGATCGCGCAGCAGGCTGCCGACGCTCGGTTGCGGACCGCGCTCGGGCGCCAGCCCCATGGCCACCGCGGACGCCGAGGTGTGAGCGATCCCGTCCCAGTAGACCACGCGCAGGCCCGTCCGACGCTGGTAGTCACTGATGGCATCGGCCCAAACGGCAGCGTCGCCGGCGTAGTTGCCGCGCCCAGCGACACTGCGTTCATGGAAGTGCACGATCAGACGCATGCGCGCCAGGATGCCGTCGGCATAGTCGACACCGGGCAACGATCGGATGAGCGCGAGCGCATCGCGGGCATGGTCGACGAACGGGCGCCCCGGGTGCATCCCCCGAGCGCGCTGCACGTGCTCGTCGGTGTGGTGAGCGGTGCGGATCGGCTCCAGGTGGAACGCCACCTCCGCCCACCGTTCCGGGAACGATTCACGTACGTGATTCAGGACGGCGTCGTAGTCCCCGGGCTGCGCCTGTACGGGTTTCACACCGAAGATCCGGATGGGGTCGTGGGGGTGGTCCTGGTTGAACGCCCGTATCCACTCCAACGTCGCAGCCATCTCGGCGGTGCGCCAGGGGCGCCAGGCGGTGTCGAGGGCGGATTCGGCCGAACCCTCGCCGGCGTGCACGTACCTGTCGAGGTCGGCGGCGACGCCGGCGCTGTCCTGGATGGCCAGTGCCCGGAACCCGTGGTGCTGGACGAGCCGACGGAAGAGTTGTTCTCGTACCCCGAAGGTCTCCCGGGAGAATCGACTGGACTCCCCGATACCGATGACCGTTGCAGCGGCGGCAATCTTCTCGGCAAGCTCATCAAGCGTGGCGCCGGATAGCGGGACGGCATTGGTTTGCCGAGGATCGGACGACCCCATACCTGAGGGAAGGGAGCCCTGCGGAGCGGTGGTGTCATTCTTCATGCCCCCCAGGCTCTTACCTGAACTGCAGTTGAGGTCAAGGAGCCCGGTCAACTGACCTGCCCGGGCCCACCTTCGGCACCTCTTCCCATACCTGCCCCAGCAGCCCGGCTACAACAAGCGGCTACGCAAGGCCGCCGAGCTGCTCCGCCACGTCACTCGGATCCTGGCCACCAGCACCTCGGTGTCGAGCGACCGCGTATGGATCGTGGACTCCACGCCCATCGAATGCGGCCGCTCGCGGGAGACCGTAAAACGCTCCGACCTGGCCGGATGGCCCCAGTACGGCTACTGCGCCAGTCACAGCCGCTTCTTCTGGGGCCTGCGGCTGCACCTGGTGTGCACCCATCAGGGCCTACCCGTCGCCTTCGCCCTGACCGGGGCCAAGGCCGACGAGCGCGAGACCTGCTGGACCTGTTCGCGGCCGAACCGCACCTCCTCGCCTCCCGGCCCGGGCCGGCCCGGCCCGGCCCGGCCAGACACTGATCGGGGACAAGAACTACTTCGGACACGCCTTCGAAGGCGAACTGGCCGAGTACGGCATCCAGTTGCTCCGGCCGACCCGCAAGGGCGAACAACAGCGACCCGGTGGATCCCTGTTCAAGCCGTTGCGGCAGGTCATCGAGTCGGTCAACGAAACCTTCAAGGGACAACTCGACCTCGAACAGCACCGAGGCCGCACGCCCAACGGCGTGATCGCCCGTGTCATGCAGCGCATCCTCGCGCTGACCGCCGCGGTCTGGCACAACGACCACACCGGCTCGCCCGTCCTTCGCTCTCTGACCGCCTACGACCACTAACCACAGACCCCTTGGAATTAATCATCTAGTAGGACTCCGTTAGGTCTGTCTCGATGTTGGGGGTCGGCGGGGTAGGGACTGATGGCAGGTGGTGCAAATACCGGTCCAGCAGTTCAGCAGGTCCTGGAGGGCGTTGAGGATCTGGTAGAGGGGTGGCTGGCGTGTCGGCTTTTGGGTGCAGTCGTTGCTCGGTCAGGAAGGCGTGGGCAGCGGTGGCCAGGGTGGCGTGGTGGTGCCAGCCGTTCCAGGAGCGGCCCTCGAAGTGGTCCAGGCCCAGGCCGTGTTTGAGTTCCCGGTAGTCGTGCTCGATGCGCCAGCGGATCTTCGCCAGGCGGACCAGTTCGGCCGACGGGAGAAAACGGCGCCTTGGAACCGGAGCCGTTCGTGCAGTGCCGCAGCGTACGGGCCAACTCCCTGATCCGCAGCAGGTTCCGCGAGGGCCGCGCCAGGCAGTCGTCGGCCTGGCCCACCACGAGTTCGGCGAACAGACGCCGGCAGTGTCCTCGGGCAGCCTGACCGCGACCGCGCGGGCGGCTCCGGCGAGCAGCAGCCCGACCTGTTCGCAGTCGTCGGGCCGCCGCCGATCCGGTGGGCGGCCTCTCGCCTGGCAGGTGTTCTTCGCTCCTGCGCTTTGAGCGGCTGGGGCCTGGCCTTGACGCCGCTATGCGGTCAGCTGAGACCGGCGCGGCGCTGGGGTTCTCGCGTGCGGTCCACCGGACGCTGGCGTGCCGCACGCAAAGACACAACTCCCATGCAACCCGGCCGCTGCGGCGTGCGTATGCATCAGTGACCGCTTCAAGCGGGACCGGATTCCCGCACATACAGGAGGAGACAGTGCGCAAAGCCGTAATCGGCTTGTTCGTCACCGCATGCGTCCCACCCGGGACCGAGCCCGAAACGCCCTAGGCGAACACCGTCTACCAGGCCATCGTGAAAGCCTTCAACCAGCACCCCGACCAGGCATTCAGAGCCCGTGAGCTGCACGAACTCCTCGGGATGCCCACCGGCGAGGCGACCGTCAACCTCACCCGCAGCCGCCTCGGACGCCTCACCTGCCAAGGCTTCCTCACCCAGCCCGGACGAGGCCGCTACCAGAAACGGACTTAACGCCCTCTCAGGCGTGTACGTCCGTTGCTTGGACCCCATGAACCCCAACTTCCCCTGCAACCACAGACTCCACATTACGAGGGGAGGGACGATATGGACATCCCCACGAAGAAGAGCCCTTCCACCGTCCAACCTGCCGCCGTAACGGGCGCGTTATCGATCACCGGACGTCATGTGCCCCCGGTTCGATCACCTCCCTGTGAAATCGACGGGCCGGAACTTGATCAGCTGGCGGCCATACCCAGGAAACGGTGCTCCACAACCGGTCAGAGACGGTCGAAGCGACACCGGTTTCCTGCCACCCCCACCCTGTCCGCGCCACCTCCACAACGAAGGATCGCGCCATGCCCACACGCAAGCCTGAACAACCAAACCAACTGGATCGACGGGCTGCCCCTGTGCTGACAGTGAGACCTGACATGACACGTTCCAGATCGGCCGCCCGCGGCATCCGGGTGACCCTGCTGACCGCTGTGGCGCTGCTGACCGGCCTGCTCAGCCTCCTCGTCCCGGCCGCGCGGGCGGACGACCCGGTGTGTACAAAGGTCACCATCATCGGCGTGCGCGGGTCCGGTGAGGGCTACGAGGGCCCGTACGGGATGGGCAACACCGCGGGGCCCGCTGCACAGGCCGCCGCCGACCTCCTGGTGTCCCACTACGGGCACGCCCGCTCCGACATCTCGACCACCTCCCTGTTCTACCCCGCCGCCGAAGCGACGGACATCCTCAACTGGTGGGACTCGGCCCGCACCGGCGCGGAAGCGCTGGACACCTTGGTGACGGACACCTACCGACGCTGCCCGTCGACGCGGATCGGCCTGGTCGGCTACTCACAGGGTGCCGGCGTGATCAACATGGGGATGCACCTGATCTCCGAGCGTCACGGTCACGTTGCCCAGGCCGTCCGAGGTGCCCTGCTCATCGCCGACCCGTTCCGTGACGGACGCCAGTCCTACGCGCAGAACATCACCGCCGCTGGTGGCATGCGGAGTGGCAACGGACTGCGAGGCATGCTGCGCCGACAGGCGGTGCCGGTCAGCTTCCAGGGCGTCACCCGCGACATCTGCCGTGACGGCGACGGAGTGTGCAGCACGATCTTCGAGGAGACAGTGCAGTCCGCTATACAGGCCGCGCTCTCCTCGGCCACCCACACCAGCTACATGAACTGCTGCAGCGGCTTCAACGTCCTGCGCGAGTACGGCCAACAGCTCGGCTGGCGCCTGGCCCAGAACCCTGACGGCAGCGGTGGCACTCCGCCCGTGCCGCCCACTCCCGCCTGGAACCCCGGCAAGGACTGCGGTGTCAGCGTCACCGCCCCGACCCAGGCCGCCGGATACGCAGTGCAGGCCGCATGCTCGCAGGTCGCGGCCGGCACCTGGTACTCGTGGGGCGGAGGACACGGGCCGACGCCTGGCGCGAGCTACGGCTTCGTCGACGTCTCCGACCCCGAACGCAGCAAGAACGACCCGTACCGCAAGGGCTTCGACTGCTCGGGGCTGGTGCGCTGGGCCTGGTCCGAGGCGGTCGGCCACGACATGATCGGACAGCGCACCGCCGCCCAGGAGTTCGCACTGCCCGCCGCGGCGCGCTTCACCGCGGCCGACGGCACCGCGCCCCTCAAACCGGGCGACCTTGTGTTCTGGGGGTCCCCCATCCACCATGTGGCGATGTACCTGGGCAACGGCAAGGTCGTCGAGGCTCGCGAATCCGACACCAAGATCATGGTCGCGGACTTCACCAGCCACCAGAACTATGCCGGCGCAATCCGTCTCTCGGGTGACGCGGCGGCACCGGGTAGCGGCGGCCCCAACAGCACCTGGGGCACGGACGTAAACGTCCGTTCCGCTCCCGCGCTGAGCGGTTCGATCGTCACGACATTCGCCGGCCCGACAACAATCACGATCAAGTGCCAGAAGCACGGCGAGTCCGTGACCGCCGAGGGCTACACCAACGACGCCTGGTCGTTCCTGCCTGACTACGGCGGCTGGGTCAACAACATCTTCGTCCAGGGCAAGGCCTGGCTCGACGGAATCCCGGCGTGCGACGGCGACCCCGGCGGTGGCTCAGGACGCCACAGTACCTGGGGCACAGGCGTCAACGTCCGCCCGCTGCCGTCCCGCGGCGGCACCCCGGTGGCGACCTTCACCGCACCGATGTCCATTGCGATCCAGTGCCAGAAGCGGGCCGAGACCGTGACCGCCGAAGGCATCACCAACGACGCGTGGTCCTACCTGCCGGACTATCAGGGCTGGGTCAGCAACATCTACATCCAGGGCCCGGGCTGGCTCGACGGCGTCCCGGCCTGCGACGGCAACACGGGCGGCGGCTCGGGCCAGTTCAGCACCTGGGGCACGGGGGTGAACACCCGTCAGCGGCCCAGCGTCTCGGCCCCGCCGGGTCCTGTGTTCTCCGGCCCGACGCGGGTCACCATCTCCTGCCAGAAGCACGCGGAATCGGTGACCGCCGAAGGCATCACCAACGACGCGTGGTCCTACTTGCCGGACCACCAGGCGTGGATCAGCAACATCTTCCTCCAGGGACCGGCCTGGCTGGACGGGGTCCCCACGTGCGGCAGCAGCGGGACACCGGTCGGCAACACCGGCCACCGGATGTGGGCCTCGGACGTCAAGGTCCGCAAGGACTCCTCCACCGCTACCGATGTCGTGCACACCTTCACCGCTCCGACCGACGTGCGGGTGACATGCCAGGCCCAGGGACAGTCGGTCACAGCCGAGGGCATCACCAACAGCGCCTGGTCCTACCTTCCGGACTACGGCGGCTGGATCAGCAACATCTTCCTCCAGGGACCGGCCTGGCTCGACGGCGTCCCGGCCTGCGGGACCACGCGACCGGGGAACCCGCCGAACATGACGTGACGGCTCTCCCACACTGATCGCCGGTGGGAAACCTGACACAGCCTCTGTCTCACGCAGTGCCGCGTGAGACAGGGGCCGCCGCCTCGTCGTGCCGCCAGTTCGCCAACGGCTCGTTTCCGCGTGGACCCTTCAAGGGCGGCGGGCCGCCGGTGCGAGGTCAGCCGGCCACCGGCGTGACGTAACCACCGACCCTTTGGCCAGAGTCGAGCTTGGTGCCGACCTTGCAGGAGTCCCACGTATGTCTGCTTACGCTGCCGGGGCGGTTGCCCTGGTTACCGCCCACCACCTAGTAGGACTCCGTTAGGTCTGACTCGCGGTCCTGTTTCAGGGCATGTTGGGGGTGTGGACGCACATGAAGTGAACCGTGCTCGGGCGAAGTTGGCGTTATTCGTAGCGGATGTATTCGCGTCGGTGCCGCGCAAGGATCAGCGGGCGAAGGGCGACTGCTACCTGCGGGGGCTGATGCTGGACGGGCGGCGCAAGTCGATTCAGCCGATGGCGGAGCGGCTGCCGGACGGCAATGAGCAGAACCTGCAGCAGTTCGTGAACCAGTCGACCTGGGATCCGGTGCCGGTGCGGCGGCGGATCGCGGAGCGGATGGTGCCGAGAATCGGCCCGGATGCCTGGGCGGTCGATGACGTGTCCTTTCCCAAGGACGGGAAGATGTCGGTGGCGGTCGCGCACCAGTACTGCGGCGCGCTGGGCAAGCGGCGAACTGCCAGGTCGCGGTGAGTGTGCACGCGGTCTCCGACACGGCGTCCTGTCCGCTGCAGTGGCGGCTGTTCGTGCCCGAGGAGTGGGCGGACGACGCGGTGCGGCGGCAGAAGACCGGGATGCCGCCGGAGGTCGGGCACCGGGAGAAGTGGCGCGTGGCCTTGGACACCCTCGACGAGCTGGCTGGGTGGGATCTGGTGCCGCCGGTGCTGGTGGCAGACGCCGGCTGCGGGCAGAACGCCGACTTCCGCGACG
The DNA here is from genome assembly GCF_052543295.1 of Streptomyces sp. SAS_270. Lineage (NCBI taxonomy): Bacteria > Bacillati > Actinomycetota > Actinomycetes > Kitasatosporales > Streptomycetaceae > Streptomyces > Streptomyces sp. SAS_270. Next base: position 11,864 of record NZ_JBMNDS010000099.1, on the reverse strand, counting down.
GCCTGAGCGAGCGGGGTATCGGCTATGTCGTGGCGGTCCGCTCGGACGTGACGGTCCACCCGCACGACGTGCGGTCCACCGCCCCGGCTTGGTCCGGAAACGGCCGCAGGCCGCAGCCCCGCTACCGCGACAAGCCGTCCTCGGTGGCCGCGCTGGCAGTCGGCCGTGGGCGGCAGGCGTTCACCGAAGTGACCTGGCGTGAAGGCTCCCGCGGGCCGATGCGCTCGGGCTTTGTGGCGCTGCGGGTGCGGCCGGCCGGGGTCCGGGCGCGCCGCCACTGCCGAGCACGGCCACTGGGACGGCGTCCTGCCCGAGGTGACGCTACTGGCCGAATGGCCCGCCGGCGCCGAAGCACCCACCGGCTACTGGCTGTCCAACCTGCCAGCCGACACCCCGATCGCCGAACTGGTCCGCCTGGCCAAAATCCGCTGGCGCATCGAGCACGACTACCGGGAACTCAAGCACGGCCTCGGCCTGGACCACTTCGAAGGACGCTCCTGGAACGGCTGGCATCACCACGTCACCCTGGTCACCGCTGCCCACGCGTTCCTCACCGAACAGCGCCTGGCCCCAAAAGCCGATACAGCGGACTCACCCTCTACCAGATCCTCGATGCCATCCAGGACCTGCTGAACTGCTGGACCGGCACCTGCACCACCTGCCACCGCCCCTGCCCGGCACATCCACCACCACCCTGAGCCCAAGAGCCAGAAGAACTTAACGGAGTCCTACTAGGGCCGTTCGCGGCGGAGGAGGACCCGACAGGGTCAGCGCCTGCGGCCGTCACGCAACTCCAGCTGTTCCCCTTCGCAGCGCGTGCGGAAACCGCGGTCATGCGAGACCGCGACCACCGCCCCCGGGTATGCCGCGAGCGCGGCCTGAAGATCCTCGGCCAGGTCGAGCGCGATGTGGTTGGTCGGCTCGTCGAGGACGAGGAGGTCCGCGAGCCGAGTCACCAGCGTCGCTATCTGCAACCGTCGTTGCTTTCCTGCGGACAGGTCGGCAACCGGAACATGCAGGTCCTCCTCACGGAACAGGCCCAGGGCCAAGAATTGTTCGGCGTACTCGTCCGGCAGTCCGGGCCGATCGGCAGAGAACGCGGCGAGCAGCGGGAGCCGCGTGGAGTGCGCGGGCAGCTCCTGCGCGAGGTAGCCGATCCGGGCGGGGCGGCGGACCGTGCCCGCGTCCGGCTCCAGGTCGCCGGCCAGGACACGCAGCAACGTCGTCTTGCCCGCGCCGTTCTCGCCCGCTACCAGCAGCCGTTGTCCGGGAGCGATCGTCAGGAGGCCGTCCAGACGCAGGCGTTCACCGACCCGTACGTCGACGAAGTCGGCGAGGGGGCCCTGTGCCTGGTCGCCGTCCGCCGCCGACAGCGCCGTCATGAAACGGAGCGGTGCCGGAGGCTCTGCCACCGGGTTGCGCCGCAGCTGGGCCAGCCGCTCTCGGACGGAGCGCACCTGCCCGCCGAGCGTCGCCTCGCTGGACCGGCGGTGCTTGCCGAAACCCTGCTTCGGGTCGCGGCCGGTGACGGCAAGCCGCCTCCCCACGGCGTCGAGCAGTTCCTCCATGTGGGCCACCTCGCCGACCCAGTCCGCGTACCGCTGCTCCGCTCCGCGCCGCGCGGCGGCTTTCGCGGCGCGGTAGCCGGACCAGCCGTCGCCGTACCGGCGCACGGTGCGTTCATCCCTATCGACCTCAAGGATCGTGGTGGCGATGCGCTCCAGGAAGCCGTGGTCGTGGGTGACCGCGACGACGGTGCCGCGGTGTGCGCGCAGGTGCTCCTCCAGCCAGTGCACGGCCGCCGCGTCGAGGTGGTTCGTCGGTTCGTCCAGGAGCAGCAGTTCGGGCGCGGCAGCCAGGACGCAGGCGAGCGCGAGGCGGGACTGCTCACCACCGGACAGCGAGCCGAGCGGTCGGTAACGAGTGATCCGGGTGAGCCCCAGTCCGTGCATCGCGGCGTCCACCCGGGCGTCCGCCTCGTATCCGCCGTGTTCCTCGTAGGCGGTCAACAGCTCACCGTACGCGGCGAGTTCCTCGTCCGACGCGTCCGCGAGGGACTCCTCTGCCGCACGGAGCCTTCGCTCCATCCCTTGTTCTTCGCAGGGGATCCGGGCCTTCAGGCCGGGCGGGAATGCGATCCTGGGCCCGGAGGCGCGAAGCGCTGGAGATCTCTGCGTTTTCGGGGTGAGGGTCAGGTGGGGCGGGTCTGGTTCTCGATGTATTCCTTGACGATGCTCAGTGGTGCGCCGCCGCAGGATCCCGCGAAGTAGGACGGCGACCAGAACACCGATCCCGTGCCGATCTGGTTGATCCGGCTGGTGTACTCCGCCCGCAGATACCGGGAGCTGACGCCCTTGAGGGAGTTGACGAGCTTGGACAGGGCGATTTTCGGCGGGTAGTGCACGAGGAGGTGGACGTGATCGCCTTCACCGTTGAACTCCCGCAGCTCGACGTCGAAGGACTGGCACACGTCCCGCATGATCGCCTCGCAGCGCGTCAGCATGTCGTCGTTGAAGACCTCCCGCCGGTACTTCGTGACGAATACCAAGTGGGCGTGGAGGTGGTGGATGACGTGGTTTCCCCGTCTGATGTCGGGATCTGGTTCCCAGCGCGGTGACATGCGCCAAGTGTATTAGGATCGAGGGGAGTTGACCGGAGGGGGTGGGCTGGATGATCCGTGCGTACAAGTTCCTCCTGCGGCCCACCGTCCGCCAGGCCCAGGCGCTGTCCGAAATGCTGCGGGATCACTGCTCCCTCTACAACGGGGCCCTGCAGGAACGCCGTGACGCCTACCGGCACCCGTCGAAGACCAGCGTCAAATACGGCGGCCAGTCGGCGCAGCTCAAGGACATCCGGGCGTTCGACCCCGAGCGTCAGGGCCGCTGGTCCTTCAGTTCGCAGCAGGCCACCTTGCGCCGTCTCGACAGGGCGTTCGCGGCGTTCTTCCGCCGGGTCACATCCGGTGACACGCCGGGCTATCCGCGCTTTCGCGGGGTGAGCTGGTTCGACACGGTGGACTTCCCCAGGGACGGGGACGGCTGCCGGTGGAACTCCACCCCGCACGACCCGGTCGCCCGCGTCCGTTTCCAGGGCGTCGGGCATGTGAGGGTCAACCAGCACCGCCCGGTGGCCGGCCGGGTCAAGACCGTGTCGGTCAAGCGCGAGGGCCGAAAGTGGTTCGTCGTGCTGAGCGTTGAGCAGGACCAGCCGAAGCCGCTGCCCGCGACCGGCAGCGTGGTCGGTATCGATCTGGGCATCGTCAACTTCCTCGCCGACTCGAACGGCGATTTCGTGCCCGGCCCGCGCCACAGCCGGCGTGCGGCCGCGCAACTGGAGGCGGCGCAGCAGGCCCTGTCCCGCTTCCCGCGCCGCAAGGCGAAGGACCGCACCGCCAACCACCAGCGCGCCGTGCGCAAGGTCGCCGAACTGCACCGTAAGGTGCGCCGTCAGCGGCTCGACCACGCCCACAAGACCGCGCTCGGCCTGGTGCGCGCCCACGACGTCATCGCGCACGAAGACCTCAAGATCCGCAACATGAGCAGGGCCCCCGCACCGAAACCCGCCCCCGACCGGCCGGGCACGTTCCTGCCCAACGGGGCCGCCGCGAAGGCCGGACTCAACCGCAGCATCGCTGACGCCGGTTGGGGGGTGTTCCTGACGATCCTGCACGCCAAGGCTGAAAGCGCCGGACGGGAAGTGATCGCCGTGGACCCCCGCAACACCTCCCGCACCTGCCCCCCATGCGGGCACACCGCGAAGGAGAACCGGCCCACACAGGAAAAGTTCCACTGCCTCTCGCGCGGCCACCACGCACACGCCGACACAGTGGGCGCCCTCAACGTTCTACGGGCCGGGCTGGTCCGTCGCCACGCCAACCCGGCGTAACGAGAAGCCCCCGGCTTCAGCCGGGGGAGGAGTCACAGGACTTGGTGACGTCCCTGACGGACAGCTGCGCTACGGCAACGGGGTCGACGGTGGGCAGGGCAGTATGGTCTCGGTCGCACATATGGCTTTCCCTGGGTATGCGAAGGGTCTACGGGCAGCAGAAACGGCGGCATCGGCCGTGCCCGGACTCAGACGAAGAAAAGGAAAGCCATGCCTCCACCATAACAAGACGAACCGTCTCGCCTCAATTCGTGCGCGCCACGAAGTCCGTGATCCTCCGCACCCTCGTTCATCCGACTACGACGGGGTCGCGGGGCCCCGGCAGGCGTATCACTACGCTCCCCCGCCGTTCGGTCAAGATCTGGTCGAGCCACCGCAGAGGCGGCCGTTCGGCTGCCGCAACCAGGCGCTGATTCAGCGGCCTTTGCTGCTCCGCGGGACGTGACCGCAGGCATGATGGAGGCCATGACTCACACCGCCCGTCGCATGTTCGAGCTCCTGGAGCCGATCTGTCTGGTCACCTTCTTCGCCGACGAGTGCAACGAGGAGCTGGCCGCGCTCGGCCATCGCACCTACTGGGACGGCTATTTCGCCAGCCGCGCCGCGCCGCTGGGGCGGGTGCCGGCGCAGGTCGTGCACGCGGCCTTCTACAACTTCGCCGACGGGGAGGCCGCGCGACACATCCCGAGCGCATGGGAGACGATCCCGCCCGAGGCGTCCGTCGCCGCGCGGCAGCGGGGCAGCGCGGCCTCCGTACGGCGGATCCTCGGCGACGAGCTGGCCGACTCCCCGGGCCTGGTGCGCGCCGCCGACCTGACCACCAAAGCCGCGACGAGCGCGCCCACAGAAGGTCGGGTGATGTACGCCGGGATGCGCACCCTTCCGGTGCCGGGCGACCCGGTCGCCCGGCTGTGGCATTCCGCGACCATGCTGCGCGAGCACCGCGGTGACGGTCACATCGCCGCTCTCGTCGGTGCGCGCATCGGCGGCACGGAGGCCCACGTGCTCAGCGCGCTGGAAATGGACATCCACCCGCCGGAGTCGTTCGGGCGCATCCATCACCTGCCGAAGGAGCGGCTGGCCGCGGTCATGGACGGCTTGCGCGAGCGCGGACTCGTCGACAACGAGGGCCGGTTCACCGACGCCGGCCGTGAGACCAAGCAACACATCGAAGCCCTTACCGACGAGCTCGCCGCCCCGCCGTACGACGCCCTGTCCCCCGCCGAACTCGACGAGCTGGTCGCCGAGCTCGAACCCATCACCGCGAAGCTGGTGGCCGCCGGGTCGCAGTGACGAACAGTGAGGACGGGTCGAGGAGTTCGCCGTTCGGTACGGCGACTTCTCGGCACGGTGTTCGCACCCGAGGTGGGCGTGGTCATACCCCCTGTCGGCGTGGAGCTTGCCGGGCTGCGACGTGGGACTGGGCCTTGACGCGTTCGCGTCGCCGGCACGGCAGTAGGGTGAACCGGTGACCTCCTTACCGGAAGACTCGCCGCAACTGATCGGCGAAGACGACCGCGATACGGCCGTGCAGCGCCTGCAGGAGGCGTACACCGAAGGGCTCATCTCGCACGAGGAGTTGGACGAACGCCTCCACCAGGTGCTCACCGCCAAAGCGCATGGCGAGCTCGTGTCGGCCCTGGGTTCGCTCCCGCGGGAGCGCCCGGGCACCACCTCAACGATCGCCGCGGCGGGCGGACGGATCCTGCGGCGAGGCGCATGGCGGGTACCTCGGACCCTCAAGGTCGAGTCCGCATACGGTAGGGCGCGCCTGGATCTGTCCCGGGCGATCATCGAGTATCCGGTCGTCGACATCGAGCTGCAACTCGGAACCGGCGGGGCCAGAATCACGGTGCCCCGCGACGCAGTCGTTGACGTCGACGGTCTGCGCACTGGGTGGAAGGACCTGCGCTACAAGGCCCCGCAGCGTTCCCGCCCCGGCGGGCCGACGATCCGAATCTCCGGAACCATGGGCTTCGGAAGATTGAAGATCCGCCACGCCCGGCGTTGAGGCTCCGGCGGTAAGGCCCCGTCAGTAGCTCTCCGAGTCGGGGATCAGATGCATCGCGGCCTCCTCGGCCGAGGCGCCGGCGCCGTCCAGGCCGATGTCAGACGCGATCAGGTCGGACTCGGTGTTCGGATGGGCTATCTCCTCGGCGAGCCGCTCGTCCAGGCTCTCGCCCCGCTGCTGCTCCGACGCCGTGCCCCCGTTGTGCTCCGCGGAGCAGCTCGTGGCGGGAGACGCAGGCCCGCAAGGCGGATTCAAGCCGGCCGGCGTCCAGTGGGCCCTCGACAAGGGTGGCGGCGGACACGTGGTGGACGGGGGCGCCGGAGGCGATCTGCTCCAGGTACCAGAGTCTTTCCTGGCCGTGGGAGAGCGGCAGCCGGGACGCCTACGCCGAGCGGGCCGTGGGTCGTGTTTCCAGGTCGTCGTGCACGATGACCTTCCCTGGTTCGCGGTACGGCGGGTGCGGTGACGGACCGGGAGTCAGCCCGCGCGGTCGGCACGCTGCGCCGACGGGCCGTCCTGTTGGCCGGCCGTCATCGTCGGGCTTCGGTGTCATCCCCGTGACTCTCCTCTCGAGGTGAAGGCAGATCGGTGGGCCGTGTCCGCGGGGGCTGTACGGCGGTCTGCTCCGGGTGACGCTGTCGGATGGGAGTGAAGGCGGCGGCCACGACCACGGCCAGGAAGACCACGGCAACTGCCGTCAGCGGTCCGCGTGTCCCCAGCCGGCCGACCAGGGCGGTGAGCAGGGCCGCACCGAGGGGCGCGAGACTGCCGTGGATCGTCCAGAACGCGGCGGTGACCCGGCCGAGCAGATGGTCCGGCGTGACCTGTTGCCGCAGGGACATCGAGCAGACGCCTGCCAGGGCCATGCCGAAGGAGTACAGACAGATCGTCACGGCCGCCACGGACACGTGCCCGGTGCCGCCCAGCACCAGCACCGACACCGAGCACAGACTCATCGCGCCGAGCCAGCAGCGGCCGAACCCCCAGGAGCGGCGCATCCAGGCGGTCGCGGCGGCAGCCACGCAGGTGCCCAGCCCGGCCAGCGCGAGCACGTAACCCACCGTGCGTTCGTCCTGCCCCAGACCGTGCCGCAGGTGGTAGATGAACACGTCGGTCATGCCCAGGCTGAGGAAGGTGGTGACGGTCAGCAGCACGGTGAGCGCCCGCAGCACCGGCGTACGCCACAGGAACGCGGCGCCGACCCGGAAGCCGGAGCGCAGGTCCTGTGCCCGGGCCGCCTTGCTCTCCGCCTCGTCGGCCGACGGCCGCGCGGTGGACCTCAGTCTGATGAACGCCAGGCCCACGAAGGAGATGCCGAAGCTGCCCGCGTTGATGGCGACGGCAGCCGTCGGCCCGAAGAGCCCGGCCACCACACCGGCCAGGGCCGGGCCGGCGATGTACGCGATCGCGTTCGTCGCCTCCAGCCGGCCGTTCGCCGCGACGATCTGCTCCTTGTCGACGAGGTTCGCCACGGCGGTGACATATGTGATGTTGAACAGCATCTCGAAGACCGAGGCCAGCGCCATGGCCACGTACAGCAGCCAGATCTGCGGGCTCACGGCCCAGCAGACCGGGATCGCGCCGTACAGCACCAGCCGGGCGGCGTCGCACAGCATCAGCAGACGCCGCCGGTCGAAGCGGTCGGCCCAGGCGCCGCCCACCAGACCGGTGAGCAACGAGGCCACGCCCGCGACGGCCGTGAGCAGCCCCATCTGCGCCGCCGACCCGGTCGTGTGCAGCACCAGCAGCGGAAGCGCCACCAGTGAGAAGGCGTTGCCGACCTCGGACAGTGCCTGGACCGCCCAGAAGACGGAGAAGTCCCGGTTGGACCAGAGCGAACGCGCGAACATGCGAGGATCTTCCGTCCTGGAGCTAGCGGTCGGGGGTGTACGGCTCCGCCATGGCGACCGCGATCCGGGGGCCCGTGAACGGCTCGCGGCCGTGCGAGACCAGCATGTTGTCGATCACCAGGACGTCGTCCGCACGGTAGTCGAAGCGGGTCGCCGCGGCTCGGTATCAGTCCCGGAGATGGTCCATGACGTCGTCCGGGATCGGTTCGCCGTCGCCGTAGTAGGTCTGACTGGGGAGGTTCTCCTCGCCCAGCATCTCAAGGAGACCGAGCCGTGTACGGCGCCAGGTTCTGATCGGCGAAGAAGTACGCGAGATCGGCCGGCGCCGACTCGTCGAATGGATACGTGAGGGAGTAGTAGTCCACCGGCTTCAGAACGAGCCCGTACTCGTCGCTCCGCTTGAAGTAGGGGCTGAAGCGGTCGAAGCGCACCGTGTACACGCCGTGCGGCGGCACCAGGTGGACGAAGTCACGCAGTTCCTCGGCGTACTTGCGGTAGACCTCCGGGCCCTCGCCCGGGAATCCGATCAGCAGGTTCGACTCGGGCTTGATCCCGAACTCCTCGCAGTTCTTGAGGAACTGCAGGTTCTGGAACGCGGTCGTGCCCTTGCCCATCAGTTTGAGCGTCGAGGAGGACAGCGCGTCGGTACCGGGCTGGACGACGGTGACACCGGCGTCCGTCATGGCCCGCAGGTCCTGACGGCTCAACGGAAGCTTGACCTCGTAGAAGATCTCGGCTCCCGGCGGCGGGTCGAGCCACGGGAAGACCCCACGCGCGTAGTTGCGTGGCATGACATTGTCGGTGCAGAAGAACGAGGTGTAGGCGAGCGCGAAGCCAAATAGCCATTCGAACTGCCGGACGGCCAGGTCCGGAGCCATGGACCGAAATGCCATGCTTTCGCCGTTCAGCCTGCAGAACGTGCAGTGCGAACGCTGCCCCCACCAGCAGCCACGCGACGTCTCGAAGAACAGCATCGGCTTACTGGTCCCCGTGCGCCGCGGTTCCGGATGAACCTGCAGCGCCTCGAAGAAGCTGTCGTAGTCGGGCAGGAAGAAGTCATCGATATCGCGTTCCGCGCCAACGGCCTTACGGAAACACGGGTCTCGGCAGTTTCGCTCGTAAAGGATTCCCGGAACGGTGTCGGCACGCTCCGGCTCACCGTCGAGCACACAACGAACGAACTCACCGAAGGTGTTCAGCGCGGGCCCGGAGAAGACGAAGTCGACGGTCGGCACATGCTGGGCAAACATCGAGCTGAACCCCCACGATGTCGGCCCCGTCGAGCCGGTAACGGTCGATCAGTTCCTCGCAGAACTCCCGGAGTCCGTCCCGCGCCGACAGGACCTGCTCACGGAAGTCGGCCCACCAGGCACCCCGGTAGTAGCGCTGGAAGTACTCGGTGGTGGTGTCGGCCTCGCCGGGAAAAGCGATGTGCCGGAACAGCCAGTCCCCGATCCTGGTGTCCACATGATCGTGACTCACTGAGAGAGCCCCGTACAGACGTGTCCCGAAGAATTCAGCCATGTCCTGGTTGAGGTAGCACACGTGCGCTTGCGCCCGGTCGGCAAACTCCCGGTGATCATTCGTTTTGAGTCTAGTGCGCGATGGCTTGAGTCGGCAGGGACGTTCAGGCGAACGGGAATTCCGTCGTAGGTGGCATGAGGTACGGATGGAATGAGGTTGTTTTCCCGCTGCCGCAGGGTGCGTTCGTCGTGGTCCGGCGCGTATTCGTCGAAGACTTAACGGGCATGGCGGTCGGTTGTCGCGCGGGACGAGACGGACGGGCCGGGGGATGATTCAGCCAAGTGCAACGAGCGCTTGCGCCGGCGGGCGGGAGTTCCGGCCGCTGGACGGACACCTTGTCACCTCGTCCGGCATCAGCGTCCGCAGAGAGCGGTCACCCCACAGGCCGCCCCACGCCACCCTGGGCCTGGGCGCCGGGCCGGCGACTGTCGACCTCCTTCACCCCCGATGTGCTTGACCTGCGGCGTTTCATTCATATGCCCTGCGAATGTTTCGACCCCTCTCGCGAATCATGCGAGAAGTATTGACGTCGTTCACCGGTTCCCTATCATCCAAGTTGCTCGACACGTCGATCCTTGTTCGACATGGCGAACACATCAGGTCCTCTCCACCCGCACAGCAGGGCGCCCCTGAGTCACGCCCACCGCAACCGCCGAGCCGCAAGGAGCATGCCGCACGATGCATATGTCATGGCCCCATCAATGCTCTGATCGTCGTCTCGCGTCGGCAGGCGCCTCGCTCGGTGACGCTCGATGAACGTCCGGCACAGGCCGGTGCATTTCGCCGCAACCCGAAGACACCGGGCGCCGCCGGCCTTTCAGAAGGTCTCGCAGGACCGGGAAGCCGAAAGGCGTCAGCCCGGTACCCACGGACTGCTGCGAACCGCACCCCCTCCACAATCCGGACAGCCTCTGCCGGGGCCGACCGGAACCGCGTACTCAAGGATGACGAGGTCCCCATGCGCAGACGAAGTTTCAGCCGCAGACGCCTGTCCGTGGTGTTCGCCGCTGCGGTTACGGTCCTGATCGCGCTGGCGGCGACACTCGTCGCCAACCCGGCTCAGGCGGCCACCAGTGGCGCCGTTCGCGGTGTTGGTTCCGGCCGATGTCTCGATGTACCGAACGCCGCCCAGACCGACGGCACGTACCTGCAGATCTGGGACTGCTCGGGCGGGACCAACCAGCAGTGGACGTCGACGGACAGCAGCCAGCTGACCGTCTACGGCAACAAGTGCCTAGATGTTCCCGGCCACGCCACCACGGCCGGCACCCGCGTACAGATCTGGACCTGCAGCGGCGGTGCGAACCAGCAGTGGCGGGTGAACTCCGACGGCACGATCGTCGGCGTGGAGTCCGGGCTGTGCCTGGACGTCACGGGCCACGGCACGGCCAACGGCACGGCGGTGGAGATCTGGACGTGCAACGGCGGCAGCAACCAGAAGTGGACCGGCCTGTCCGGCACGACCCCTCCCGACACGTGTTCTCTTCCCTCGACATACCGGTGGACGTCGACGGGTGCGCTGGCGCAGCCGGCGAACGGATGGGCCTCGCTGAAGGACTTCACCAACGTGGTGTACAACGGCAAGCACCTGGTCTACGCGTCGAACGTTTCGGGGTCGGGGTACGGCTCGATGGCGTTCGGTCCCTTCACGAACTGGTCGGACATGGCATCGGCCGGCCAGACCGGGATGAGCCAGTCCACGGTGGCGCCCACGCTGTTCTACTTCGCCCCCAAGAACATCTGGGTGCTGGCGTCCCAGTGGGGTGCGTCGCCCTTCATCTACCGGACCTCCAGCGACCCCACCAACCCCAACGGCTGGTCCGCGCCGCAGGCGCTGTTCACCGGCAGCATCCCCAACTCCGCCCCGATCGACCAGACCCTGATTGCTGACGGCCAGAACATGTACCTGTTCTTCGCCGGGGACGACGGCAAGATCTACCGGGCGAGCATGCCGATCGGGAACTTCCCGGGCAACTTCGGCTCGTCGTACACGACGGTCATGAGCGACACGGTGAAGAACCTGTTCGAGGCGCCGCAGGTCTACAAGGTCCAGGGCCAGAACCAATACCTCATGATCGTTGAGGCTCGGGGTGCCAATGAGCAGCGCTACTTCCGCTCGTTCACGGCCTCCAGCCTGAGCGGTTCGTGGACCCCGCAGGCCGCCACCGAAAGCAACCCCTTCGCGGGCAAGGCCAACAGCGGTGCCAACTGGACCAATGACATCAGCCACGGTGATCTGGTCCGCAACAACCCCGACCAGACCATGACCATCGACCCCTGCAATCTGCAGTTGCTCTACCAGGGAAAGTCCCCCACCGCGAGCGGTCCCTACGACCAACTGCCCTGGCGACCGGGCGTCCTTACCCTGCAGCGCTGACCCGCTGATGCACGGTGATCACGATCTGGTGCAGTCTGCCGACGCGTAGACGAGCGGTTTACGGCGTGGGCGACTCCACCAGTTGACCGGTACACACCGCCTCAAGGCACCGCTGCTGATCAGTGAGCAGGAGTGAGTCCTGGACTCACTCCTGCTCGGCGTCTCAGGCACGCCCCCGGGTGGCCGACGTCCTGCACGGCTCTGCCAACAGTCGCGG
>NZ_JBMNDS010000098.1:0-37868 GCF_052543295.1 Streptomyces sp. SAS_270 | reverse complement strand
GTCGATGGTCCGCACCCGGCCGGGTGCGGACCATCGACGGGGATTGGCTTCCCCACCGATGAGCAGCGTCAGTGTTGTGATCCCCTGCTACAAGTACGGCCATTTCCTCGCCGACTGCGTGAGCAGCGTCCTGGACGAGCAGGACGGCGTTGACGTCCGGGTACTCATCATCGACGACGCCTCGCCCGACGACTCGGCGGAGGTCGCGCTCAAGCTGGCCGCCTCCGACCCGCGGATCGAGGTCCACGTCCACGAGACCAACAAGGGCCACATCGCCACGTACAACGAAGGCCTCCTGGAATGGGCCGACGGCGACTACGTGGCCCTCCTGTCCGCCGACGACCGGCTGGTCCCGGGCGCGCTGGTGCGGGCCGCCCGGCTTCTGGACGCCCACCCCGAGGCGGGGTTCGCCTACGGGCGCCCCCTGCGCTTCCAGCACGGCGGACCGCTGCCGAAGGCCCGTACGCAGAGCACCGGCTCGGTCGTGCACCCCGGCCAGTGGTGGCTGGAGCGCCGCTTCCGCGAGGGCACCGGCTGCATCACCTCACCCGAAGTCGTCGTGCGCACAAGCCTCCAGCGCAAGGTCGGCGGCTACGACCCCGCCCTTCCCCACGCCGGCGACATCGAGATGTGGATGCGGCTCGCAGCGCACGCCGACGTCGGCTACGTACGCGGCGCCGACCAGGCCTTCTACCGCGTCCACGGCAACAACATGTCCACCGTCGACTTCGGCGGCCAACTCGACGACCTGCGCCAGCGCCTCGTCGCCTTCGACTCGGTCCTCGACAAGTGCGCCGACCGGCTGCCCCACGCCGACCGGCTGGCCGATCAGGTCCACACCCGACTCGCCCGCTATGCCCTGCGCCGGGCCTACCGCGCCTACGACCGGGGCCGTACCGGCGTCGTACCGGTCGACGAATGCGTGGCGTTCGCGGAACAGTGCCTGCCCGGATACGCCGCGCTGCCCGAGTACCGCGCACTGCGGCTGCGCCGACGGATCGGGCCGAAGGCCATGCCGTACCTGCAGCCCCTGGTGTGGTCGGCCGTCGCCGAGCGCGGGCGGGAGTGGCTGTGGTGGGAGTCGTGGAAGCGCCGCGGTGTCTGATGCGTGATCGGTTCAGCTCAGTTGGCCACCGGAACCCCTGCCGTGCGGCGGACCGGTTCCGGGGTGCCGTCCTTGCGCTTCCGGCGCCGCAGCGCGTACCGGTCGCACCACAGGGCGCCCAGAATCCCGAAGATCCCGCCCAGCAGCGCCGTACCTGCCAGGGCGCGGCTTCTGGTGCCCTGCACCGGGGCGGCACTCGGCGCGACCAGGACGGAGGCGCTGATCCGCGACCCGGGGGCGATCCGCTGCGCGTCCTGCAGGTCCGTCACATGCTTGGTGTAGACCTCGATGATCCGGCTGACCGCCCTGTCGGCCTCGACGGCGCCGGCCCGCTGCGCCTGCACCTGCACCGAGGGGATCAGATAGCGCGGCGTCGCGCTGGTGCCGCTGTTGCGCGGGATCAGCTGGAACGACCCCTGCACACCGGCGGAGTCCAGCTCCTTGCGCCCGGCGGGCGACTCGAGCTGCTGGATGACCCCGTACGAGAGCGTGGCGAGCGGCGGTTGGAGGTTCGTCAACTGATTCGGCTGGTTTCCGGTCACGGGCGGTTTGAGGACGACCACCGCCGAACTCAGGTACTGCGGCGCGGAGTGCAGCACCTTGTACGCTCCGGCGGCCGTCAGCGCGAGCGCGAGCAGCAGTACGTACCAGCGGCGGAGCAGCGCTTCGGCGACGTCACGAGGCGACACAGGGATTCCTTCCGTCGCCCCCGATCCTCGCAGGCGCCGCAGCGAGCCGCCACCGAAAGGGAGTTCTCATGAGCCTTGCCGACCTCCTGGCGATCATGCGCAGGCGTTGGTACTTCATGGTGCCCCTCACCCTGCTCAGTCTGCTCGCGGGCGGGTATCTGTACCGGACCATCCCGGTGTCCTACGAGTCGCAGAGCTCCGTCACACTCCTCGACTCCACGGCGATCGCCGAACTGGCCCCGACCTTCGGCAACCCCCTGTCGAACGCGGGCGGTTCGCTGGTCGTCACGGCCGACGTGCTGATCAGGACGCTCCAGTCGAGCGACTCGGCCAAGGAACTGCACTCCCGCGGCGTCACGGACCAGTACACGGTCGGTTTCGCGCCGCAGGCCGACAGCCCGCTGCTCACCCTCAGTGTCACCGGAACCGACCGGGCGAAGGTGCTCCGCGAGACCGCCACCCTCACCAACTTCACCGGGGAGCAGCTGAAGGCCCTGCAGGCGGCCTCCAAGGTGCCGAAGGTGTACGCCGTGCAGACCGCGCCGGTCGTCCTGCCGCAGACACCCGTCCCGCAGTCGAAGGGCCGCTACCAGGGCATCGCGTCGGTCGTCATCATCGGGGTCGTCAGCGCGTTCCTGCTGTCCATCCTGGCCGAAGGCGTCGCGGTGGTACGCCGGCGCGGACGCGCCCTGGCCGAATACGTTCCCCGGCGCCATCGTGCCCGGCCTCCCGAGCGGCCCAGGGGCCTGCTGGTGCGGAGACTGGACGCCACGACGATCCTCACCGGCTATCTGGTGCTGGCGTTCTTCGTCCCGTCGAACCTGACCCTGCCCGCGCTGGGAGGCGTCGGCACCCCGGCCAACGTCTTCGCCCTGCTGGGACTTCTCTGGTACCTCGCGACCTGGCTCGGCGGCCGCATCCTCCCGGCGAAGGGCACCAGGCTGCCCCGCGTGGCGATGTGCCTGCTCGCCGCCGCGGTACTGCTGTCGTACCTCGCCGCCGCGATCCGCAGCAGCTCGCACGAGGAGGTGCTCGGAGCCGACCGGGGGATCATCGGGCTCGGGGTGTGGGTGGCGCTGGTCGTGCTGGCCTCGGCCGGCATCCAGGACCGCAGCCGGCTGGAGACCCTGATGCGCCGGCTCGTCGTCCTCGGCACGGTGGTCGCCCTGATCGGCTACTACGACTTCTTCGCCGCGACCAACATCGCCGACTCCATCCACATCCCCGGCCTGCACTCCAACTCCGCCGGGATGAGCGCCATGGACCGCGGCTCGTTCACCCGACCCCGCTCCACCACGGCCCATCCGCTGGAGTTCGGGGGGATGCTCGCCATCCTCGTTCCCTTCGCCGTCCACCAGGCGTTCGACCCGGTGCGCCGGCACGCCGGCGCGCTGAGGCGCTGGGCCCCGGTGGCGATCATGGCAGGTGCCCTTCCGCTGACCGTGTCCCGGACGTCCATCATCGGCGCCTTCATCGCGATCCTGGTGATGGTGCCCCGCTGGAAGCCGCAGCGCCGCTGGGCCGCGATCGGCATCATCCTGGGTTCGGTGGCCGGCTTCAAGGTGATCATCCCCGGACTGATCGGAACCATCACCAACCTGTTCGCCAGCTTCCTGTCCAACTCCGACAGCAGCACCCAGGCGCGCACCGTGAAGTACAGCGCGATCGTCCCCTACCTCAGCGAACGCCCCTGGTTCGGAAGGGGATTCGGCACCTTCACCCCCGACCTGTACTTCTTCACGGACAACCAGTACATGCTGACCCTGGCCGAGACGGGCGCCCTGGGACTGGTCGCGCTGCTCGTCCTGTTCATCACCGGGATGCACCAGGGCGGTGCCATCCGCCGGCTCGCCCGCACCGAATCGGACCGCGAGCTCGGGCAGGCCTTCCTCGCCTCGGCCCTGGTCGCCCTGGTCATCAGCGCCACCTTCGACGCGCTCAGCTTCCCCATGTACGCCGGGATGTTCTTCCTCACCCTGGGCGCCGGCGGCAGCTACCTCGGCTTCATCCGCCGTGAGGCGGCCGCCGCCGCGAACCCAGCCCCCCGCAAGGCTTCCGACCCCGAAAGGGCGTCCGAAGCCGAGCTCCCCCAACTCGTGGAGTCCCGATGAGTCCCGTCGCCGTCATCGTCGTCACCTGGAACAGCGCCTCGGTGCTGCCCGGGTTCCTCGCCGCGCTGCCCGACGGCATGGCCGGCCTCGACTGGCGGCTCGTCGTCGCCGACAACGACTCCGCCGACGACACCGTCGACGTTCTCCGGGAGCTGGCCCCCGACGCCACCGTCGTACAGACCGGCCGCAACGCCGGGTACGCGGCCGGGGTCAACGCGGCGCTGGGTGCGGCCGGTACATACGGGGCCGTACTCATCTGCAACCCCGACATCCGGATGCGGCAGGGCTGCGCCAAACGTCTCGTGGACGGACTCGGGGACGGAGTCGGCATCGCCGTACCCCTTCTGTACGAAGAGGGCAGGGACACCCCGCATCACTCGCTTCGCCGTGAGTCGAGCGTGCTCCGGGCCCTCGGCGAAGCCGTGATCGGCAACACCAGGGCCGGGCGCTTCCCGCCTCTGAGCGAGCTCGTCACCGACCCCGCCGCGTATCAGCGGCCCACGCGCGCGGACTGGGCGACCGGTGCGCTGATGGCCATCGCGGCCGACTGCCTGGCGGCCTGCGGCCCGTGGGACGAGTCCTTCTTTCTCTACTCGGAAGAGACCGAGTACTGCCTGCGGGCACGGGACCGCGGATACGCCACCCGACTGGAGCCGTCGGCCGAGGCCGTTCACCTGGGAGGTGACTCCCAGGTGTCGCCCCGTCTGTGGACACTCCTCACCCTCAACCGCGTCCGCCTCTACCGGCGAAGGCACGGCCCGCTCGCCACGGCCGTCTTCCGTGCCGCCGTGCTGCTCCGGGAGACATCACGCGCCGCGCTCGGCCGACCGGCCAGCCGAGCGGCCGCCGCCGCCCTCGCCCGGCCGGGCGCCCTGCGCGCCACGCCAGGGCCGTGATCGCGCACGTGATTCGGCACATCGCGGCGCTGCGCGCGGAGCGCCGGGCCGTCTCTTCTTCTTACGGGGCTCAGGGGGGTTCATGAGTGCAGTGAAGGTCACCGACAGATCGGACAGGCCCGCTGGAACGCTGACCGACGGATCGAGGCTCCCCTCGCTGACGGGGCTCCGGTTCGTCGCTGCCTTCCTCGTCTTCTGCTTCCACATCTCGATATCGGGGCTGCTGGCCACGTCGTCGACGCAGCACGCGTTCGCCCGCACGGCGGGTGCCGGAGCGGTGGGCGTCTCGTTCTTCTTCGTCCTCAGCGGCTTCGTCCTGACATGGTCGGCACGGCCGGGAGACACCGCTCGCGCCTTCTGGCGGCGTCGAGCGGCGAAGATCTACCCGAACTACGTCGTGGCCTTCGTCATCTCCGTCGTCGGGCTCTACGCGACCGGCCACGCGGTGGGGTTCCTCGTCGGAGCGGCGAACCTGGGGCTCGTCCAGGCGTGGTGGCCGGACCCGGGCGTCTACTTCGGCGCGAACTCGGTCAGTTGGTCGCTCGCGTGCGAGGCGTTCTTCTACGCCCTCTTCCCGGCGCTGCTGCCGGTGCTCGGCCGCATCCGCCCGCAGCGGCTGTGGGCGAGTGCCGCGGTGTGCGTGGCGGCCGTGTTCGCGGTGCCCGCAGCGGCGACGTTCCTGCCCGCCGAGCGGCACTACTGGTTCGTCTACATCTTCCCGCCGGTCCGCCTGCTGGAGTTCGTGCTGGGGATCCTGATGGCGCTCGTCGTGAAGAGCGGGCGTTGGCCGCGGATTCCCGTGTGGTCCATCGCCCTGCTCCTCGTCGTCGCGTATGCCGTGACGCCGTACTTCCCGCCGGACGCGGAGACGTCGGCCGTCACCGTGATCCCCTTCGCGCTGCTCATCCCTGCCGTGGCCGTCGCCGACGTCGAGGGGAAGCGGAGTGTGTGGCGGAGCCGGTCCGCGGTGTGGCTGGGAGAGATCTCCTTCGCCTTCTACCTGATCCATCAGTCCGTGATCGTGGATGTGATGCGGGGGCTCGACGCGCAGGGTTCGGGGCCGGCGAAGGCATGGACGCTCATCTTCGCAATGCTCGCCCTCTCCATGGTGCTCGCGGGGCTCATGCACCGGTTCGTCGAGATGCCCATGATGCGGCGCCTAGGACGTCGGAGAACGCGCCACCCCGCCTGAGGCGGGGGTGGCCCGTCGGCCGCCGCGGAAAGCAGGCCCCTAGCCCGCACTCCTCGGCCGGCACACCATCGCGATGAAGTCGTGCCCCACCTCCGGCAGCGCCGCGTCCTCCGCCGCGAAACAGCGGTCCAGCAGTGCCAGCGTCTCAGGCTCCTGGTCACGGAAGTTGTGCGCGATCCCGGAGAACGCGATGTGCAGCACCGTGCCGCCGTACGGCCGTTCCTCGACGACGTCGAAATGGCGCCGCAGGCCCGGCAGCAGTGCCGCCGCGTCGACCGCCTCCGAGGGGTCGTCCAGCACCATCGACAGCCTGCTGGGCCGCACCACACGGCGCTTGATCCGGCCGTCGGCCAGCCGCCGCCGCTCCTCGGGGAACTGGGCCAACAGAGCGTTCGCCGCTTCCAGTTGACCGTCCGTCCACTGGAAGCGGGTGGGCCCGACGAACTCGTCGATCACGAACATCCCGCCGGGCTCGATCAGTTGGGACAGACGTGGCAGGGTCTCGTCGAGGTTGTCGAAGTGGTGCAGCGACTGCAGGCCCAGCAGGACGTCGAAGCGTTCCCCGTCCGCGGCCATCCGGTTGACGTCGGTGACCCGGAAGCGCAGCACGTCGTCGAGACCGTTCTCGGCGGCGGCGCGGGTGGCGAAGTCGATGCGCTGCTGCGCCACGTCCACGCCCTCCAGGAGAGCGAACGCGCCGGTCTTCGCCCAGAGCAGCTCGTTTCCGCCGGTGCCGCACCCCAGCGACAGGCCGCGCAGATCGGTGCGGGGCGCGAAGTGCTTCGCGGCGACGTACTCGGGAAAAGAGGTGCCCTCGTCGCCGGTCATCAGCAGGTTCCACCGCTTGACGACCGCCGGGATCGCCCACCACTCGGTCAGCGACGGGTCGACCCGGGACCAGTGCTGGACCACCCGTGCGCCACCGCGTACGCGCAACTTGGCGAGCACCGGGTCGAGTTCCAGCTTCCGCACCTTGCGCAGCAGCCGGTCCGCGTCATGTCTGTTGATGAGGTTGTTCAGCATGCGGCCTCCGTTCTTACGGCTATGAGGGACTTCGGCGCTCCGAGCACCCGCTCGCTGAGGAGCACCGATGCGGGGAACAGGTAGCGCATTTCGGTGCGGGTCAGCAGCTCGATGTTGATCACGGCGTTCATCGCCGACTCCGGGCTGTCGGGGCGGCTGTGGACGAGCGGCCAGTGCCGTACGAGACGGGCCCTGGCGGCCAGGGGCAGGAACTGGAAGCCGGGCGCCACGAAGTGCGGCTCGACGGGAAAGTAGCGGTACGGCGTCTGGATCCAGTGCAGTGGAGCCAGTTGCTCGACCGCGGAGACGAACTTCTGCCGCTGGCTGTGGCCCCCCACGTGCTCGATGGTCGAGTTGGAGAACACCAGGTCGTAGCCGCCCTTGCCGCTCAGTTCGGCGGCGACAGCCGGGTCGGTGACGTCGGCGTTCTCCGCGGTGATCCAGGTGGGCAGCTCGGCGGGGTGTTCCTCCAGGTTGATCAGGTGGACGTGCTTGGCGCGCACCGGAGCACGCAGCCACATCTCGGCCGTCCCGCCGAGGTCCACGACGCTCATGTTCTCGATGCCGGGGAAGCAGCGCCGGAACCGTTCCCAGCGGGAGATGCGCAGCCGTTCGCCCAGTGAGCCGGGTGCGTCGACGAATCTGTTTCTGAGGGCTCGGGAGCGGGCCATGGGATCAACCACCTGTGGTCGGAGCGGAAGGAGAGCACGTCAACTGGGCCGGTGCCATTGCGTGTAGAAGCTGGCGGGGTTCATCAGGTACCGAACGGTGGGGTGGGGCACATGGAGCACCCGGTGCCCGCGCCCGTAGCGGCGGATCAGCTCCCAGTCCTCCCGGGGCAGCACCTCCGGTGTCCGGCGCAGACGGCTGAAGTGGAGGGAGCGGGTGCGGCGGGCGACGAAGGCGTTGGTGTCGAGGAAGGCCTCGCGGGCGGCCCGGCGCCGGTCGTAGGGCACCGAAAGGACGTCCTTCTCGCTTCCGTCCGGCAGGACCCGGCGCAGCGCGGTGTACACGCCGTCGGGTCCGCCGGGGGACTGCAGGACCGCAAGCGCCCGTTCCAGGTGGTCGGGTTCCCACAGGTTGTCGTCGTCCAGGAACGCCACGTACCGCGAGCGGGTGAGGCGGATGCCCACGTTGCGCACGACGCCCGCCACGCCGGTGTTGCCCGCCAGTGAGACGGCGAACAGCCTTGGATCGTCGGGGAGTTCGGGCAGTCCGGCGCCGTCGTCGACCACGATGACCACCTGGTCGCGAACGGTCTGGTCCAGGGCCGAGCGCACCGCGGCGCGCAGCGCCTCCGGGCGTCGGTGGGTGGCGATCACCGTGGCGACCAGGGCCGAGGGCGGCGAGGGCAGAACCGAGGCCAGCCGCCGGGTCTCGGCGTCCTCGACGCGGCGCAGTCGCACGGCGGAGGGGGCCAGCAGGATCTTGTTCCTGGTCTCGAAGAGCACCAGCCAGCCGAACGCCGCCTTCAGCAGCGTCCAGGGCGCCCGCGTGACACGGCGCACCAGGATGCCGCTCACGAGGACGGCTCCGGGGTGACCGGACGACCGTCGGACATCCGGTTGTTGCTCCACACGTTCCCGGCGCCGCCCTCGTTCCAGTGGGCGACCACGCCGTATCCGCCGGAGTTGCGGTGGTACTGCGTCGAGAAGACGTTGTCGGTGACCTTGATCCCGGTGGCGCCCGTGTCACCGCCGTAGAGGGCGTACGCGCCGCCGGCGATCCAGTTGTGGTCCACGGTGACATTGCGGACCACTCCGGTGTCCGCGAACAGGCCGATGCTGCCCGAGGCGCCCTCCTTGAGGCTGGTCGGGTTCAGCAGGGTGTTGTGGCGGATGACCAGACGGCCGGTGTTGCCGCCGCTGCTGATCACCGCGTTGGTGTGCTGCCACTCGCCGCCCCGGTTGATGAACGGGGCGAGGTCGTGCACGTAGTTGTCGTGCAGGTTGCCCTGCCCCATGGCCAGGGCGTCGCCGAACACCGAGACGTCGCACCAGCCGACCTCGACGGAGCTGGTCGCCATGTTCGACACCGCGTAGTCCACGCCGCCGTTGTCCGGCCCCTTGCCGGGCACTGCGGTGATGGTGGAGTGCAGGACCCGCAGACCGCTGTAGCCGGGGCGCAGGTTGACGCCCCACCAGCTGTCCGAGGTGATCTTGGTGTCGATGACGGTGACGTTGTTCGCGTAGATGTCGAGCGAGCCGGCGAGGTCCCATCCCCGGATGACCATCCCGTTGGTGCGGATGGCCTTGTAGCCGGTCTTGTGGTGTGTGAGGGGGATGCGCGGGCCGGTGGTGTCGGCGTCGGGGAAGCCGCAGGCGCGGGGAGAGGCGCAGGCGGCCTTGGCCGCGGGCTTGTCGGACGCGCCGCTCGCGCTCGCCGACAAGGTGGCCCTCCCCGTCGCGGACGGCGAGGTGCTGGGTTTCGCGGTCGCCTCGCCGACCGCGGTCGATGCACCGGCGCTCGGTGACGGCGAGGATCCGCTCGCCGGGCAGGTCGGTGCGTCGTCCGGGCAGTGCGACGACGCGGGCCGGCCCTGCGGCGAGGCGGACTTGTCCGATCCCGAGCAGGCCACGCCGACGACCGCCAGCAGGGCCGCAAGCAGCAGCCCCGCGAGCGAGTTCCGGCTGGTACGCCGTAACATCCGGTTCACCTCATGTCTTGTTGGGTCGGCCGGACCGGTGCGGGCGACCGGTGCCGGCCGCGGTGGGTGCGGTCGACGCCGCGCAGGAAGTCGCGGCTGGGCAGTACGCACACCGCGTAGGCGGCCAGGGCGATCGTGCCGATGGCGAGGAGCGCGATCCGGCCGTCGCCGAAGCGGCGCTCCAGGCCGAGGACGATCGCGGCCATCACGGCCCCGCCGAGGAAGGGCCACGCGCAGGCCCTGGCGATCCGGCCGACGCCGATGCCTCCGCGGCTGAGGGCGAACAGGAAGACGGGCACCACCATGCCGCCGGCGACCAGGACATGGGCCTGTGAGACTCCGACGATGCCGTTGAGATGGGCGGCGAGGAGGAGCACCGGGATCAGGGCCGCCAGCCACAGGCCCTGCACCAGGAAGAGCGACCGGCGTTGTCCGATCGCGACCAGGCAGTCGTAGGCGAGTTCGCTGCCGATGCGGATCAGGCCGAGGGCC
Source organism: Streptomyces sp. SAS_270 (assembly GCF_052543295.1). Taxonomy (NCBI): domain Bacteria; kingdom Bacillati; phylum Actinomycetota; class Actinomycetes; order Kitasatosporales; family Streptomycetaceae; genus Streptomyces; species Streptomyces sp. SAS_270. The sequence continues at coordinate 27,713 of NZ_JBMNDS010000098.1, read as the reverse complement.
ATCAGCCAGGGCAGTGCCGCGGCGGCGGGCACCCACTGGCCGCCGTAGACCAGGTGGATGATCGGCTCCGCGAGGCCGGCCAGCAGTACGCAGAGCGGGACGGTGACGGTGATCAGTACGCCCAGGGCGCGGCTGAAGCCCTGGGCGAGCGCCTGCGGGGACTCCGCCAGACGGGAGAATCCGGCGAAGGAGACCCGGCGGGCGGCCTCGGAGATGATCCGCACCGGCCAGCCGGAGATGTTGAAGGCGAGCACGTAGAAGCCCAGGGACACGTTGCCCAGCGTCGCGCCCACCACCATGGTGTCGACGTTGACCACCGCGAGGGCCAGCATGCTCGCCCCCGCCAGCGGAAGTCCGAACCTGAGCAGTGCCCGGGCCTGTCCGGGGTCCCAGCCGAACTTCAGGGTGCCCGGCGCCGCGAGACCGCAGCCGATCAGCGTCACGACGTTCCCCGCCACGGCTCCCCAGGCGAAGCTCATCGCGCCCCAGCCCTCGAAGGCCAGCAGCAGCGTCACCGAGGTGCTGATCACGAAGTTGAGTCCGTCGATGAGCATCCGCTTGCCCTGGGCGAACTCACGGGTGAGGAACCCGCCGGGCACCTGTGCCACGCCGTCGATCACCACGCACAGGCACATCACCCGCAGGACGCCCGCGGCGTCCGGCGAGCCCAGCAGTCCGGCCACCGTCGGTGCCGCCGCGAACAGCGCCACGTAGAGCAGGCCGCTGGAGAGGGCGCTGAGGGTCAGCACGGTCGGCGCGAACCTCCGCGCGTCCCCCTCCCAGCGCACGATGGCGAGGCCCACGCCCAGCTCGTTCGCGGACAGCAGGACCAGCAGTACCGTCTGGGCGATGCCGTACACGCCCCATTCCGCGGGTCCCAGGGCGAAGCGCGCCAGCACGATGCCGGTCGCGAAGTTGCCCAGGCGCATGACGACGGTGTTGATCAGGCTCCACCGGGCCGCCGAGCGGACCTTCGTGCCGAGAGAGGGAGAAGGCGAGGGAGAAGCGGGGGGTTCGGGAGCGGGAGGAGCGGGGGCGTCGCTCGACTCAGCGGTCTCGCCGGCCGGTGTGCGGGCGGTGTCCATGAGTCGACTCCTCATCGAGCGGCTCGGCGGCGGACGCCACGGCCATGACGGGCTGGGGTGCCTTGGACTCGGCGGCGGCCGACCCGTCCTCGGCGGACCGCGACCAGCTGGGCGGCCGCCGGATGGCAAGCGTTTCGTCCACGACCGGTTCCCCGGCCGACGGCAGGAGAGCGGTGCTCTCCTGCTCCGGCACGGTGCGCCGGACCTTCGCGCCGGGCTCGGGCTTGTGCGACCGCTTGCGCGCCTCGACGTAGAAGGCGGCGGCCATGGTGAGTACGAAGCCCAGGCCTCCGGCCATGACCATGTACTCGAGCCGCGTCTTGGTCTGCGCCACCGGGTTCTGCGGGGCCACGATGGTGGTCATGCGGATCATGGCCTTCTGGGCGACCGACTGCTGGTTCTGGAACTGCTCCAGCCGTTCCTTGGCGTACGTGGTCAGGATGCGGTCCGAGGCCAGGACGGCGGCCTTGTCGGTGCCGGTGACGGTGAGCCACATGAGCGGCCCCTGGGCGTTGTCGGCGAGCTTGGCCGCGAACGTGCCGGTCGCGCCACGGGACTTGAGCTCCCGGACGGAGACATCGGAGTTGAGATTGCGGGCCAGGCTGTCGGCCATGCCGGTGAGCGAGGTCTGGGTGCTGAGGAAGGGGTTGCCGTCGTAAGCCACGGTGGCCTTCTGGGAGTTCAGCAGAACCACTGTGCTCTGGGACTGATAGGTGACCGGAACCACCACGGTCACGGCGACCGCGAGACCGACGGTGAGCAGCAGTCCGGGCAGCAGGACGTACCAACGCCTGCGCATGACCCGGAAGATCTCAGCGAGATCCATGGTGGTCCCCCCCTAGCGACCTGATGTTCGACGAGCATATGTTGCAAGCGGATCATATGGGGAGAGTTTGGTCGGTGGGTCTCGGCCGTGTGCTCGCCGTGCCTCCTCCCAGCAGCACCTCGGCGATTCGGTCACTCGCGCGGCCGTCCCACAGCTCGGGCCGGCGCGGCGCGGGCGGAGCGTCCAGCACCCCGTGCACGGTGGTCACGATGCGCGCCGGATCCCGGCCGGCCAGCACATTGGTGCCCTGCTCGACGGTGATGGGCCGCTCGGTGTTGTCCCGCAGCGTCACGCACGGCACGCCCAGGGCGGTGGTCTCCTCCTGGATGCCGCCCGAGTCGGTCAGCACGAGGCGGGCGGAGTCCTGCAGGGCGATGAAGTCCAGGTATCCGGCGGGGGGTACGAGCCGGATGCCGCCGGGGACGCCGATGTCCGCCAGCCGTCCGGCGGCGCGCGGGTGCACGGGCAGCACGAGCGGGCAACGGCCGGCGATCTCGCCCAGGGCCTTCAGGAGTCCGGCGAGGACTTCGGGGTCGTCCACGTTGGCCGGGCGATGCAGGGTGACCAGACCGTATTCGCCCGCGGTCAGGCCGAACCGGCCGAGGACGTCCGAGGCCCTGGCCCGTTCCAGGTTGGTCAGCAGCGTGTCGATCATGACGTTGCCGACGAGGTGGATCTGGTCGTCCCGGTACCCCTCCGCGCGCAGGTTCTCGGCGGCGTCGGGCGAGGGGGCCAGCAGGTAGTCGCTGACCCGGTCGGTGGCGACGCGGTTGACCTCCTCCGGCATGCTCCAGTCGCGGCTGCGCAGACCGGCCTCGACGTGCGCGAGCAGCGGCCCGGCCTTGGCCGTGACCAGGGCGCAGGCCAGGGTGGAGTTGATGTCGCCGACCACGACGACGATGTCCGGGGACACCTCGCCGAGAAGTGGCTCGAACGCGGTCATCACGCGTCCGGTCTGCTCGGCGTGGGTGCCCGAGCCGACCCCGAGGAAGCGGTCGGGCGGGCGGATGCCGAGGTCGGCGAAGAACACGTCGTTCATGGCCGGGTCGTAGTGCTGGCCGGTGTGGACGAGGATCACCTCGGCGCCCCGGCGTTCCAGGGCGTCCATCACCGGTTTGATCTTCATGTAGTTGGGTCGCGCCCCGGCGACACAGATGATGCGCGGCATGGGTTCAGAGCACCTCGATGGTGGGTCCCGACGGCAGCCGCCGTCGGCAGTCGAGCACGAACGGGGCGTGTTCGGCGATGAGTTCGTAGTCGAAGCTGTCGTGGTCGGTGAGCAGGACCACCACGTCGGCCGCCGCCAGCTCCTCCGGCGCGGGCTCGACCCGCACCAGCCGGGTGTCCACCGGCAGGCTCTCGACGACGTGCGGGTCCGCCGCCTTGACCTGGGCTCCCATGTCGAGCAGCAGTTGGGAGATGCGCAGGGCGGGCGACTCGCGGGCGTCGCCGGTGTTCTTCTTGTACGCCAGGCCGAGGAGCAGGATGCGCGAGCCGTTCACGGAGCGACGTCTCTCGTTGAACAGATCGCTGATACGGCGCGCCACGTACTCGGGCATGTGGTTGTTGATGTCGTTGGCCAGCTCCACGAAGCGGAAGCTCTGGCCGAGTTCGCGCTGCACCCGCCAGGACAGGTACGAGGGGTCGATCGGCAGGCAGTGGCCCCCTACGCCCGGTCCCGGCGTGAACTTCATGAAGCCGAACGGCTTGGTGGAGGCGGCGTCGATGGCCTGCCAGACGTCGATGTCCAGGTGGTGGGCGAACATCGCGATCTCGTTGACCAGCGCGATGTTCACATGGCGGAAGGTGTTCTCGAGGAGCTTGGCGAGTTCGGCCTCCTTCGGCGATCTCACCGGCACGGTGGTGTCGACGAGCTGCGCGTAGAAGTCCTGAACGGCCTTGAGTGACGCCTCGTTGACGCCGGACACGACCTTCGGGGTCTCCTGGAAACCCCACACGGCGTTTCCGGGGTCGATCCGTTCCGGGCTGTAGCCGAGGTGGAAGTCGGCCCCCGCGGTCAGGCCCGAGCCGTCCTCCAGAATCGGGGCGAACAGCTCCTGGGTGGTGCCGGGATAGGTGGTCGACTCCAGGACGACGGTGGCGCCGGGGCGCAGATACCGGGCCAGGGTGATCGCCGACTCCTGGATGTACCGGAGGTCGGGGGTGCCCTCGTGCAGCGGGGTCGGCACGGTCACGACGGCGATGTCGAAACCGGCGCAGTCACGGGCCGATTCGCTCGGGCGGTAGGCGCCGCGGTCCAGTGCCGCGCGGATCCGCTCGGAGGAGACGTCCTCCACGAAGGACTCACCGGCGGCAAGGCTCTTGACCCGCCGGGCGTCGACGTCGTAGCCGATCACCTCGTGTCCGACCTCCGCGGCGCGGATGGCCAGTGGGAGGCCGACGTATCCCTGTCCAACCACGACGACGCGCATCAGTGACTCCTGTTCGCGGAAGCGGGCGACGGGGTGAGCCGGATGAACTCGCGCGCCGTCATGAGGAGGAAGGCAGCATTGGTGGTGAGGTAGCGCCGCCCCAGGCGGCGCGGCTCCTGGAGTGCGCGGTAGAGCCACTCGACTCCCCACCGCTGCCAGGACTCGGGGGCCCGCTTGGTGACCCCGGCCAGGATGTCGAAGGAACCGCCGACCCCGTGCACGACGCGGGCTCCGGTGCGTTCGCCGTACGCGGCGGTGAAGATCTCCTTCTTGGGTGAGGTCATGCCGAGGAACAGCATCTGGGCGCCGCTGTCGGCGATCGCGCCGGCTATGGACTCCTGCTGCTCATCGTCGAAGTAGCCGTTGCGGCTGCCGGCCACCTTCAGACCCGGGAAGCGGTCGGCCACCCGGCGCAGCATCTGCTCCAGCACCTCCTCCTTGGCGCCGAGGAAGTACACCGACATGCCCGCCGATTCCGCCTCGGCCAGCAGCCGCAGGAACAGATCGATACCGGCCACCCGTTCCGGCAGCGGGGCCCGCAGCACCCGGCCGGCCCAGACCACGGCCTGGCCGTCGGCGAGGACCAGATCGCAGCCGGCCACGGCCCGGGCGAGCCGGTCGTCCCGCCGCATGTTCACGAGCTTCGCGGCGTTGACCACCCCGATCTCCAGCTGCCTGCCATCGCGGACCGCTTCGAGGCAGCGCTCCACGGTCTCGTCCATGGTCAGCGGGTCGAGCTCGATCCCGAACAGGGACTGACGCTCCGTCATATCTGGCCCCCCTGCCAGGCGTAGAGCATCCAGCCGAATTCGTACGGCCGGCATTCACGGTCCACGGAGACCGGGCGGTAGACCCGGTCCAGCAACTTCAGCCGGAGGTTCGGAGCCACTCGGGTGCCGAGTCCTCGGGCGGCGCGTACGGCCTTCTTCGGGTCGCCCCGGTAGACCTTGCGCCAGGTGGCGCCGAGCTCGTCGAGGATCAACGGCTCCTGGTTCTCGGGGCGTTCGGCCAGCTCGGGCACGTCCGTCATCCAGCGCAGGCCCTTGCGGATCGACGCGCCGAAATCGCTGCCGCCCGCGTCGGCGAGATCGAACAGGGCGGTAGGCGCCATCGCGTGCTGGTGGACGCTGTAGACCGGGTAGCCCTCCACGACAGCACCGGTGCGCGCGTCGTAGTGCCACCACCACTGCCCGCCCTCGCCCTGCAGTTCACAGATGCGCGCCGCGCACGCCTCGGACGCGGCCAGCGCCTCCGGGTCGCCGCCCCCGTCCGCGCCGGCGTGTGCGCGGGCCAGGGCCTGGAGCGGGTACGTCTGGTCGGCGAAGCAGCTCACATGCGCCCGGTACCAGGGCACCAGGCCCGGCCCGGTGGCGTGCGGGAAGAGCGGACTGTCCCCGATGCGGGACCGCAGCAGACGGTCGCGGGCTCCGGAGAAACGTCTCTCCACGTCGACCGTGCCGCGCGCCGCCGCGAGGGCGGACAGCACCCACGCCGCCTCGACGGTGTACTGGGGCCGGCCCTCCTCGTCCAGGGCATCGACCCGGGCGAGAGCGTCGGACAGCTTGGGGTGCCCGGTCTCGGCGGCGGCCCAGGCGATGAGCGCCGCGTCACCGAGATTGGTCACCCCGGGCAGGGCCTCGACCAGCAGACCCGTGAACTCCTGGGCACTGCGCCCTCCGAGCACCGCGCACTGGCGCTCCTCGGGAAGGAACCGGGCACCCAGCGCGGTGATGGCCGCGTACCGGGTGCTGGTCCCGCGCCGTTCCAAGGTCCAGGAACCGCCGGGGGTCTTCCGCCCGGCCATGGTGAAGGCGAAGGCCTCGCCGCCGGGGAGCAGCATCGGCGCGAGCCCCGACTCGGCGACCTTGAGGAGACGTTGGGCGAGTGCGAGCAGCGCGGGCTCCTCATGACCGAGCGCCGCCAGACGTGTAATGGTCATCGTTTGGGCACACCAACCCCCCTGTGGGTCCGTTTTTGAGCAGACTTGTGATCGCCACGTCGCGGATGGTCACGCGGCGGAAAGGCGGACGTCAGACGCCGCAGCGGTTGTCACTCCACGCTTCAGGCACAGTTGTCCCCACCCGGTACCCCCCCTGGGCACTACTGGTTCGCGTGCTCACTGCGCACAGTCTGCACAGATCGCACACATGTTATGCCTGAAGATGTTCGAGGATTGGCGTTTTGGGAATTCGGGAGTTACGCCCGTTCGATGAGTTCGCCATCCTTCTCGTCGTACAGCGCGCCCGTCTCCGGGCACTTCCATCCGCCCGGCTCGCCCTCCCGCGCGATCAGTCGCACGCCGGCCCGGCCGACCCAGCCGATCCGGCGGGCCGGAACACCGGCCACGAGCGCGAAGTCGGGCACATCCCGGGTGACCACGGCGCCCGCCGCGACCAGCGCCCAACGGCCGACGCGCACCGGCGCCACGCACACCGAACGGGCCCCCAGTGACGCCCCCTCGGCCACCACCACTGCCACGGCCTCCCAGTCGCCACCGCGCTTCAGCCGGCCGAGCGGGTCCACCGAGCGCGGGGAGTAGTCGTTGGTGAGGACCGCCGCCGGGCCGACGAACACGCCGTCACCGAGCACCGCGGGTTCGTACACCAGCGCGTAGTTCTGCAGCTTCACGTTGTCGCCGATCCGCACCCCCGGCCCGACATACGCTCCCCGGCCCACGATGCAGCCGCTGCCCAGCCGGGCGTCCTCGCGTACCTGGGCGAGATCCCAGACCGTCGTTCCGTCACCGATCGTGGCCGTCTCGTCGACCTGGGCGGTCGGCTGGGTCCTGAAGCTCATCTGGCTGAACCTTTCTTCTCGCCGAGCCTTCTCGTCGGGTGGAAGGTAGCCGAGGGGGGAGTGCGGGCGCTCGGTCTTGGACCAGCCGATCCGCCGCACGGTGGAGCGTCCGACCTGATCAGCGTCCGCCCCGAGGGCCAGGGCGCTCGATCAACTCGGCCTGAAGGTGCCGTTGCGGGTCTCGGAGGGTTTCCGTCGCCGGACCGCCCTCACTGCTGCCCCTGGTGGGTCTGGCGGAAGGCGCCTGGAGTCACGCCGGTGTGGCGGGTGAAGAACTTGCCGAAGTTGGTGGGTTCGGGAAAGCCCAGGCGGCGCGCGATGGTCGCCACCGGTTCGTCGGTGTGGGCGAGCAGACGTTGGCCCTCCAGGGCGACGCGGCCGTCGATGACGTGTTTGACGGGCCGGCCGGTGGCGGTCGTACAGGCACGGGTGAGGGTCTTGACGGTGTAGCCGAGGCGGTGGGCGTAGTCGGCGGCGCGCCGGGTGGTGGCGTAGGAGCGCTCCAGCTCGGCGCGGAAGCGGGCGTACACCTCGCCACCTGCGTGCGGGTCGCCGCTGCCCTCGGGGTGGGGCAGCCGGTCGACCTGCAACAGGACGGTGGCCAACAGGAGTTGGAGGATCTCCGCGGACACGGTCTGATCCGGACGGTCGTACTCGGCGCGCAACTGGCCCAGCAGGGTGGAGAGCACCGCGTACGCGGGACGCGTGCCCAACTGCCAACACCCGGGCCCGTACCACTCGTTCACGAGCCGGTCGGCGCTGCTGCTGTGGGGTGGGAAGGCCGACGTGAACAGCAGATGCGTGCCGTTCGCCGTGCCCGGCCGGAGGAAGCGCTGGACCTGGCCCGGCCTGACCCACAACAAGGTGCCGGGGCGGCAGGGGTAGGTCACGAAGTCGATCGCATGCTCCCCGCTGCCCTCGGTGATCAGGGTGAGGGTGTGGAAGTCGACCCGGTGCACCAGGTCGGTCCGTCTTCCCCGCTTGCGACGTCGCTCGTGCAACGTGGCCAGATCGATGATCTCGAAGCCGGGGACCCGCTCCTCGGGCGGACGGAAGTCGAGCCGAAGGATGGCGCCGCCCCGGGCAGGATCGGCGCTTCCGAGGTCCGCGGGAAACATCACGATCTCCAGATGTCCTCGATTTACCATGCCGCGTCTTCAGCGTATCTCGTCTGCCTGCGCTTTCGCGGCGAGAGTAGAAGACGCCAAGGCGGTGCCGAGCCGCCTGTACCTCAAGGAGCACTCCCATGAACGGCACGGTCACGGTCCTCGACAAGGGCGCGGTCCGCATCCACAGCTACATGTCCCCGTCCGACACCTTCCACACCACCACCCAGCTGATCGAGACCCCGGCCCGCATCATCGCGATCGACGCCCAGCTGATCCCCGCCTACGCCGACGAAGCCATCGCGTACGCAAAGGGACTCGGCAAGCCGCTCGACCGGCTCGTCGTCACCCACGCCCACCCGGACCACTACAACGGAGCCGCCCGCTTCGGCGTCCCCGTCCACGCGCTCCCGCAGGTGCGCGAGCAGATCATCGCGCGCGGCGACAGCCACCTGCCCACCGGCATGGTCATCGCCCTCACCGACTTCACCCCGTCCGTGGACATCGTCCCCGGCACCGAGGTCATCGACGGCGTCCCCTTCGTCTTCGAGGCGCTCTCCGGCGGTGAGGCCGCCGACGAACTGCTCATCAAGCTGCCCGAGCAGGGTGTCCTGGTCGCCCAGGACCTCGTCTACAACGACGTCCACCTCTACCTGGGCAACAACGACATCACCGGCTGGCAGCAGGCCGTCGACGCGCTGGCCGCCGAGTCCGGCTACGACACGATCCTCGCCGGCCATGGCCTTCCCACCGGCCCGGAAGTCTACGAGGACGTCCGCCGCTACCTCGCCGACGCCCGCGAACTCCTCGGCGATGACGGCGAGGCGTACAAGAAGGCGATCGTGGACCGATACCCCGCGCACGTCGGCCCGTTCATCATCGACATCGCCAACCGGTCCCTCTTCCCGGCCGACAACTGAGCGCAGTCGGCGTGTGCCACCGCGCCGCGGAACCGGGGCGGTTCGTGCGGCTCGCATCTTCTCTGTTCATTTCTTCTCTGTTCATTGCCCCAGGTCGTTGATCGCCCAAGATCGAGTCGCTTTCGCACCCCGCATGGAGATCCACCATGTCCCACACCAGCCTCCCCCGTTCTCGTGCGGCAGCCGTCGCGGTGGCCTCACTCCTCGTACTGGGTGGCGCCGCCCCGGCCCTGGCTGCCGCCGACGGGGGTGCACCCCATACAGCCGTCCCGCATCACAGGGCTCCGCTGCCCGCCGACGGCGCGGCGACCGAGCCCCTCTCGGGGCCGCACATCACCAACCACTTCAAGTTGGCGGCTTCCCAGCAGCCGGAGAACATCACCGTCGACCGCACCGGAACGGCGTATCTGACCTTCTCCTTCGCCCGGCAGATCGTCCGGGTCGCCCCGGGCGGCCGGCCGCACGTCCTGGCCACGCTGCCCGCCCCGGCCAAGGCCGCCACCCCCAACCTGGGCAAGGCGTTCGTCGGCGGCATCGCCCGCGGCGACGACGGCACCCTCTACGTCGCCTACGCCACCGGTACCGCCGACCTCACCGGCATCTGGGCCGTCCGCCCCGGCGGCCGACCGCACCGCATCGCCGCGCTGCCCGCCGACGGCCTGCCCAACGGCCTCGCTCTCGACCGGCGCACCGGCAAGCTCTACGTCACCGACTCCGTGCACGGCGTGGTCTACCGCGTGCCCGAACACGGCGGCGAGACCACCGTCTGGGCCAAGGGCACAGAGCTCGAGCCCAGCACGTTCGCCGGTGCCAACGGTCTCAAGCTGCACAACGGAGCCGTCTGGGCCACCAACCTCGACAAGGGCACAGTTCTGCGCATCCCCGTCACCGCACGAGGCACCGCCGGAAGGATCCAGGTCCGGGCCACCGGCATGCCGTCCATCGACGACTTCTCCTTCACCGGTCACGGCGACACCCTCCTCGCCGCCCGCGACGACAACGAGGTCGACCTCGTGCGCCCCGACGGCACCCACACCGCCGTCCTCACCGCTGCCGACGGCCTTCAGACCCCCACGTCCATCGCGGTCCACGGCAGCAAGGTGTACGTCCCCAGCGCCGCGTACCTCACCAACAAGGACCCCAACCTGCTCGTCGCCCACCTCGGCCGCTGACGCGGTCGGCACAGCGCACCCCATCGGTGCCGGTGCCGCAACGACCGTGCGGCGCCGGCCCGTCGCGCACGAGCGGCAGCACCGTCCTCATGCACGCTCCGCTCGCCCGACAGCCCTGGAACCGACATGTCCGAACCATCCGCGACCGACGCCGCAGAGACAGCGGGCACGGTCGCCGAACCATCCGCGACCGGCGCCGCCGAGGCAGCCGACACGATCCGTCCGTCGGCTGCCGGACGCCGCCCACGCCGCCTACCCCTCGTCCTGATCCTGGGCTCGCTGACCGCGCTCGGCCCGCTCACCATCGACCTCTACCTGCCCGCCCTCCCTCAGGTCGGCGCAGACCTCCACGTCTCACAGACCGTCACCCAGCTCACCCTGACCGCCTTCATGCTCGGGATCGCCCTGGGCCAGCTGGTCATCGGACCGCTGAGCGACACCCTCGGCAGGCGCCGTCCCCTGCTGATCGGCCTGAGCGTGTACGTCGCGGCGGGCGCCATGTGTGCCCTCGCCCCTGACCCGGCGGTGCTCATCGGTATGCGGCTGGTGCAGGGCCTGGCCGGCGCCGCCGGCATCGTCATAGCCCGGGCCGTCGTCCGCGACCTGTACGACGGACTCGCCGCCGCCCGTCTGCTGTCCTCGCTGATGCTCGTCTCCGGCACGGCGCCGATCCTCGCCCCCGTGCTCGGCGCCCAACTGCTGCGCCTGACCTCCTGGCGCGGCGTGTTCGTCACCCTCACGGTGCTGGGCCTGGCCGTCCTCGCCGCCACCGCAGCCCTGTTGACCGAGACCCTGCCGACCGGCCGGCGTCGGCGCGGGGGACTGCCCGACACCCTGCGCACGATGCGCGACCTCATCGGCGACGGCCGCTTCACGGGCCACCTGCTCACCGGCAGCCTCGGCTTCGCCGCCCTGTTCGCCTACATCGCCGGCTCCTCCTTCACCCTGCAACGGGTCTACGGTGCCTCCCCGCAGACCTTCAGCCTGCTCTTCGCCCTCAACTCGATCGGCATGGTCGCCACCGGACAGCTCAACGGCAACCTGCTGCTCGGCCGCTACCCCTCACAGCGCATCCTGGCAACGGGCCTGGCCGTACTCGGTGCCGCGGGCACTGCCCTTGTTCTCCTGGCCACTGCCACGCACGCGGGCCTGCCCTGGATCGCCACCGCGCTCTTCTTCACCGCCTGCCCGGTCGGCATGATCCTGCCCACCACCACCGCCCTGTGCCTCCAGCGCGCCCCGCACGCGGCAGGCAGCGCCTCCGCGCTCCTGGGCACCACACAGTTCCTCATGGGCGCCCTCGCACCGGCCCTCGTCGGCCTCGGAGGCCAGGGCACCGGGCTGCCCATGGCGGTGTCGGTCCTCGCCTTCGCGCTGGCCGCGGCGGTCTGCTTCCTCGCCTTCTGCCACCCGTGGCATCCTGCTCCGGACCCGTTGGCGGGGTGAGGCACCAAGGAGTCAGTCGCTTCCCACTGCACCAGCCCGTGGAAGGACCACAGCTCCGTGAAGTCGAGTGCGAGCACGGTGGGTTGCAGCGATCACTGAGCCCATATGGTGTTCAACCCGTCCACCGCGTGGGGACCCTGCGCGGTCCATCGCCCTCTCGAACGGAGCCGACATGGAGTACCCGGACCTCTCCGCTCTGCCCGCGGAACTGCAGGAGGCCGTGACCGCGCACGGCTCGCTCAACGTCTTCCGGATGATCATGCATTCACCGGCCCTGGCGCCGGGCATGCTGGCACTGGGGGATGCGGTCCTGCAGCAGAACTCGCTGCCGGACACCCTGCGTGAACTCGCCATTGTCCGGGTCGGTCATGCCTACGGGGCCGCGTACGAGCTCCACCACCACGAGAACATCGCCCGCCGTGTCGGACTCGGTGAGGAAGCGATCGCGGCCGCCGGGACCGGCTCCGCGAAGGAGCTGTCCGCACCCGAAGCCGCCGTTCTCGCCGCCACGGACCGGCTGCTCACCCGGCACACCCTGGACGACGCCGCACGTGACGAGGCGCTGGAGATCCTGACGGTGAACCAGCTCGCCGACCTCGTCATCACCGTCGGCTTCTACCAGCTCGTCTGCGGCTTCCTCAACACCTTCGAGGTGACGACCGAGGGGGAGTCCTAGCCTTCAGAACCTGACGAGCACCACTGCCCGGCACGGCGTGCCGCGCGCTTTGCGGCGAGTCGGCCGGCGCGGGGTGAGGGCGTGTGCATGAGTGCGTCCCGGGCTGACATGCAACCTGTGGGTTGCGCATGCGTCAGCGGATATGCAACCTTGAGGTAGCACATCTGGACGAGACGAGGTCTTCATGATTCCCGACGCCATCGAACGCGCCATCGTGATCAACGCCTCTCCGGAGCGGGTCTGGTCGGTGCTGACCGAACCAGCTTTCCTGGGGCGCTGGTTCGGCAGCGGGGTGCCCGTCAAGATGGACTTCCGCACCGGGGGCCTCCTCCTCTTCGATCACGGTGTCCACGGCTCCATCCCCGCCCGCATACAGACGATCGAGCCGCCCCGCACCTTCTCCTGGCGCTGGTCCCAAGGCGCCGCCGGTGAGGAGCCGACCGAAGGCAACGCCACCCTGGTCGAGTTCGCCCTGACCGTTGACGAAGCCACCGGTAACACCCGGCTCACCATGGTCGAGAGCGGCTTCTCGCGACTTGGCCTGTCGATCGACGAGAGGGCCGACCGTCACCGGGCGAACAGCCAGAACTGGCCCAGCAAGCTCGATCACCTGCGCGAGCACAGCGAACGCCCTGCGGTATGAGCGCTGCCACCGGCGACGAACGAGTCCCCGAGGACGTCTTCCTGGCACTGGCCGACCCGATCCGGCGTCAGATCCTCGCCACACTCGTCCGCGAAGGAGGCGCAACGCCCACTTCGCTGGCCGCCGCCCTCCCTGTGACCCGTCAGGCGGTGGCCAAGCACCTGGCAGTCCTGGATCGCGCGGGTTTGGTGCTCGGTCGGCGCACCGGACGCGAGGTCCGCTACGAAGCGCAGTTGCGCCCCCTGCGGCAGGCGACGCGCTGGCTGGACGGCCTCGCCGCTCAGTGGGAGCGTCGCCTCGGCGCGATCAAGGGCCTGGCGGAGCAGGAGGATCGCCCCGGCGCATAGCGCGACGACGAACAGCGCAGCGTTCGCCCGGTCGCAGACGGGATTTGCACGCCGCCAGAGCCCGAAGGCGTACACCCGCTGACCGACAGACGTACACCCCGGGACTGACGCGCCGCCCCGAAACTCCGCCGGGGGCCGGATGCCACCTTGCGCGTTCGCCCTGAAGGGTGGGGTCATGGGTGGATCCAGAACACTGATGAAGTGTCATAAAGCGTTACTGTCAGGGCAGTTGGCTGCCATCGCGGCTGCCCTCTGTCTCACCTCGGCCACCATGGTGCTGCTGCCCGCGTCCTCGTCCGCCGCGACGGGGCCGGGCGGCGAGACGGTGGCCGACGGCGGGCACACGGCCCGGATCAGCCGGACCGAGTACGGCGTCCCGCACATCGTGGCGCGGGACTTCGACGGGCTCGGTTACGGCTACGGCTATGCGTTCGCGCAGGACAACGTGTGCGAACTCGCCGACCAGGTAGTGACGATGCGAGGTGAGCGGTCCCGGTTCTTCGGGCCCGACGGGGAGTCCGAGGGCTCCAACCTGGCGAGCGACACGTACTACGGGGGCCAGCTGCGCGCGGGCACCGTCCAAAGGCTGCTCGATCAAAAGGCGCCGCTGGGGCCGACCGCGGAGCTGCGCCGGATGGTCGAGGGGTACGCCGCCGGGTACAACCGCTATCTGCGGGACACGGGCGTCGACAAGCTGCCGGACCCGCGCTGCAAGGGCAAGGCCTGGGTGCGGCCGGTCACCGCCCTCGACGTGTGGGGCATCGTGCACGACCTCAACGGCGCTACCGGGGCGGTGCCGCTGGCGCCGGACATCGGCGAAGCGGCCCCTCCGACAGCGGCCGGCGAGCACACGGCGGCGACCGCCGGGACATCCGGCAAAAGGACCCCGTCGCCCTTCGCCACACTCGGCCGAGGTCCCGCCGCCGACTTCGGCAGCAACGGCTGGGCGCTGGGCCGGGACGCCACCCGTACCGGCAACGCGATGGTCCTCGCCAACCCGCACCTGCCCTGGGTCGGCGGCAACTTCCGCTTCTACCAGGTGCAGTTGACGATCCCCGGCACCTTGGACGTGTCCGGCGCCGGCCTGTACGGCACACCTCTGGTCGAGATCGGCCACAACCGCAACCTCGCCTGGACGCACACCGCGAGCGACGCCCAGCACACCTCGTTCTACGCGCTGAAACTGGTGCCCGGCGACCCGACCAGGTATGTGGTGGACGGCAGGACGGAGCGGATGACATCCCGAACGGTCCCCGTCACCGTCCGCACCGGCAACGGCAAGCTGTCGACCGTCGACCGGACCCTGTACACCTCACGCTTCGGCCCCGTCCTGTCCTCCGGCTGGACCACCAAGACCGCCTACGCCGTCCGCGACGCCAACGCCGACAACCTCCGCTCCATGAACACCTGGCTGGCCATGGGCAAGGCCCGGAACCTCGCCCAGCTGCGCACCGCCCAGAACACTTACCAAGGCATCCCCTGGACCTACACCCTCGCGGCCGACACCAGCGGCGGCACGTACTTCACCGACTCCTCGGTCGTCCCGCACCTCACGGACGAACAACTGGAGCGCTGCGCCCGCCCGGACAGCGAGGAAGGGCCCTCCGCCCTGGACGGTTCGACGTCGGCCTGTGCCTGGGGCAGCGACCCGGACGCACTCGTGCCGGGCATCTACGGCCCCTCCCACCAGCCGAGGCTGAGCCGCACCGACTACGTCGCCAACTCCAACAACGGACCCCGGTACACCAACCCCGAAGCGCCCCTCACCGGCTTCCCGGGCGCGTACGACAGCGACCCGCGTCTCGGGCAGCGTGCCCAGCTCGGACTCCGCATGATCGCGGAACGCGCGGACGGCACCGACGGACTCGGCGCCCCGGGCTTCACGGGGCGCACCCTGCGCGCGTCCGCGCTGGGAAACCGCGTCCTGTCGCCCGAGACAGGACGCGACGACCTGGTCGGCATGTGCCGCGCTCACCCCCGCCTGACAGCCACAAACGGCAAGGAGGTCGACGTACGGCAGGCCTGCGTGACCCTCGCCCGCTGGGACACCCGCGCCGACACCTTCAGCCGGGGCGCCGCACTGTGGGCCACCTTCTTCGACCACCTCTTCGAGGCCGGGCCCCCCGACACCTGGCGCCGTGTCCCCTACGACCCCGCGCAGCCCCTCACCACGCCGCGTGGCATCAAGGGCGACGACGTGCGCGTCCGGCGTGCTCTGGCCGACGCCGTCCAGGACTTCGCCGCCCGTGACCTGCCGGTCGACACCGAGCTCGGCACCGTACAGAAGTGGGCGGGCATCCCCCTGTCCGGCTGCAACGGCGACAAGGGCTGCTTCAACGTCCTGGAGGCGAGCCCCGACTCGGGCACCGGCACCCCGACCGCCGGCGCGTTCGGCACCAGCTTCCTGATGGCCGTCGAGCTGACCCCCGACGGCCCCCGCACCCGCACCCTGCTCACCTACGGACAGTCGGCGAACCCGGCCTCACCCCACTACACCGACCAGACCCGCCTCTTCTCCCGCAAGCAATGGGTCACCGAACGCTTCACGCAGTCGGAGATCGCGAGCGACCCGGCCTTGAAGGTGACGACCTTGACGAGGTGAACAAGCCTCCGAGCCCGTGCCGGTACTGACGGGGGAACGTACGCCGAGGGCGGGGCCGCAGAGCCCCCGCCCTCGGCGCTTCGCGTTCCGGGACGCCTGAGGCCCGGGAGCGCGTGACGACGGCGAAGCGATGGGGGCAGTGAGGGGCGGGGCCCGGCGCCCGCTATGTTCAGTCCGATCATCCGACATGTGGAGCTGGTGTGCAGGAGACAGACGAGCGGGCCGAGGAGGCGGAGTCGGCCGTCGTGGCCCGGACGGGGCTCGACAACGACCCCCTGCCCGGCTGGTTCTGGCCGCTGCTGTTGCTGGGAGCCGCCACCGTTCCCGGTGCGGCGTTCTACATCGTCGGCCGGTGGGGGGACGATCCCGCCATGCAGGCCTGGCGGACCGTCTGTCTCGCCGTCACCGTGCAGGCGCTGCCGTTCCTGCTGCTCGGAACGGCTCTGTCCGGCGCGATCAACGCGTTCGTGCCGACGCGGGTGTTCAGCCGGGTGCTGCCGCGGCGGCCCGTGCTCGCCGTCCCGGTCGCGGGAATCGCCGGGGTCGTCCTGCCCGGCTGCGAATGCGCGTCCGTGCCGGTGGCCAAGAGCCTGATCGGCCGGGGTGTCCCACCGGCCGCCGCGTTCGCGTTCCTGCTGTCCGCGCCCGCCGTCAACCCGGTCGTGCTGACCGCCACGGCCATCGCCTTCCCCGGCAGCCCTGTCATGGTCCTGGCCCGGCTGCTCGCCTCGCTCGCCACTTCGTTCGCCATGGGCTGGCTGTGGCTGTTGCTGGGCCGTGAACAATGGCTCCGGCCGGTTGTACGGCACACCGGACACCGGCCGGGACAAAGCCGCTGGACGGAGTTCCGGCGCGGTTTCCAGCACGACTTCCTGCACGCGGGCGGCTTCCTGGTGCTCGGCGCCATGGCGGCGGCCACCTTCAACGTGACGGTCCCGCGGTCCGTGCTGGAGGTGTTCTCCGGATCGCCCTGGCTGTCGGTGCTGTTCCTGGCCGCGCTCGCCATCCTGCTCGCGGTGTGCTCCGAGGCCGACGCCTTCCTCGCGGCCTCGCTCACCGGCTTCTCGCCGCTTGCGCGGCTGGCGTTCATGGTGGTCGGGCCGATGGTCGACCTGAAGCTGATCGCGCTTCAGGCGGGCACCTTCGGCCGGGCCTTCGCGGTGCGCTTCTCCGCTGCCACGGCGGTCGTCGCCGTCCTGTGCAGCGCACTGATCGGAGGAGTGCTGCTGTGAAACGACCCTTCCAGGTGATTCTGCTCGTCCTCGGCGGCCTCGGCCTGCTGCACGCCTCGCTCTTCACCGACCTGTGCCTCAGATACGTCAAGGAAGGCATGCGTCCGATGCTGATCGCATCGGGTGTGCTGCTGCTCGTGCTGGGAGTGGCGGAGGCGTGGTCGCACCGGGGCCCGCACACGGGCGACGAACCCGGCGAACACGAGGAGGGCGAGGGCCACGGCGGTGACGGAGACAGCCACGGTCACGACCACTCCACCCCGCCGCGCGTCGCGTGGCTGCTCTTCCTCCCCGCGCTGAGTCTGCTCTTCTACGCCCCGCCGGCCCTGGGCGCGTACACCGCCTCCCGCCAGGCCCCCAGGGCCGTCGCGGAGCGGCAACACTTCGATCCGCTGCCCGCGACCTCGCCCCTTCCGATCACCCTCACCGATTTCACCAGCCGCGTGCAGCAGGACCGCGAGCAGGCCATCAAGGGGCGGAGCGTCCGGATGACCGGCTTCGTCACACCCGACAAGCGGGGCGGCTGGTACCTGACCCGGATCATCCTGAACTGCTGCGCCGCGGACGCCCAGTCCGTGACGGTGCGGATCTACGGGGCCGGGGTGCTGCCCGCCGACACCTGGGTGTCCGTCACGGGAACCTGGCACCCCGGCGGGACTCTGGGCACGAAGTCCGCCCCGGTCGCGCTCGACGCCCGTACCGTCAAGAACGTCGCCCGGCCGACCAACGGATACACCGACGCCCTTCCGCTCACCTCCTCCTGACGGCCGCTTCGAGGGCCGTTCGGCTTCCCTCTCTGAGCTGTGGGTTCTGATGGTTTGGGATAGTTTGTCGATGTTTTCTCGACTCCCGGTGTCAGCCCTACGCGCTGTAGGGCTTTGAACCTGTTTCGAGCCCTGCGGCGCGCAGGGCTAAGGGGTGACGATGGGCAACGGCTCGCACGCCACTCTCGTGGACGCCCGCCGGCGCGAATCCTCGAAGTCCGCCAGAATCTCGTGGCACGTCAGGGGTGAGCTGTGGCTCGTGGTGCTCGCGTGCGCGTTCGTGCTGCTCCAACTCCTCCTCGTACGACCGGGGATGGGGCTGGGCTGGGACGAGACGGTGTACGTCAGCCAGGTCAGCCCGCACGCCCCGGCGGCGTTCTTCAGCGCGCCGCGGGCCCGGGGCACCTCACTGCTGGCCGCGCCGGTCGCCTCATGGTCGTCGTCCACACCGCTGCTGCGCACCTATCTCGCCCTGCTGTCCGGCCTCGGCCTCTTCCTGGCCCTGCGCGCCTGGCGGGGACTGCTCCCGGTCCGGGTGCGGGTGTCGGCCGGCGCTTTGTTCGCCACGCTGTGGGTGACGCTCTTCTACGGGCCGCAGGCGATGCCCAACTACTGGGTGGCGGTCGGCGCCCTGGCCGGTACGGGCTACTTCCTGCGCGCCCAGGCGGACCCTTCCGACCGCAAAGCGCTGTGGGGCGTGGGGGCTGGCGCGGCCCTGATGGCGTGGATGCGGCCGACCGACGCGGTCTGGGCGATTCTGCCGCTGCTCGTCCTGGTCGTGGGGGTACGGCGATGGCGGCGCCCGCAGCTGTTGGCGGCACTGCTGGTAGGGCTGGTGGCCGGGGCGGGGGAGTGGGTGATCGAGGCGTACGTCAGCTACGGCGGCCTCGGGCAGCGGCTGTCCGACGCATCAGCCATCCAGGGCGGGCTGGGATGGAACATCGCTGTCGCCGATCAGATGCGGAGCCTCGGCGGGCGCGCCCTGTGCCGTCCGTGTGCCGGGGCCATGCCGAGCCTGGCGGAGATGGCGTGGTGGTTCGTACTTCCCCTGCTGGCCGCCCTCGGACTTCTCCTCGCGGTCCGCACCCGGCGCACCGCCACCGCGCTGCTGCCCCTGGCCTGCGCCGCGACCGCCGCCTTCCCCTATCTGTTCCTGATCGGATACGCCGCGCCGCGCTTCCTGCTGCCCGCGTACGCGCTGTTGGCGGTGCCCGCCGCCGACGTCCTCGTCCAATGGGTCACCGCACCGGGCCGGGCCCGGCGGACGGTGGCCGTCACCCTGGTGGCGCTCGGCGTGGGCGGGCATCTGACGATGCAGTACGCGGTGCTGAAGGGGGCCGTGCACCACACCACCGCCGCGCATCGTGACTGGGCCCGCACCGCCGCCGAACTCCACCGGCTCGGCGTACGGCCGCCGTGCCGCCTCACCGGTCACGAAGCCATCCCGATCGCCTTCTACGCCGGCTGCGCCTCCGCCCAGACCGAGGGCCACAACACCAGCACCACGCGGGCCGACATGCTGCGGACCGCGCAGCACATCCCGGTGGCAGCCCTCGCCACGGAGAACGGCGAGCCACCCGCGTACGCCAGACGATGGCCCTCCCACCCGTTCGGCGGCCTGCGCATCCTTCTGGGCCCGGCTGTGCGGGAAAGCGGCCTCTGAGTCGGAGACGCGTCCGCCTGCTGCCCCCACTCCGCAGGAGTCCGAGGTTCCTGGTGATGGTGGCCCCGTGTCTCCGCTGGTGTGGCAGGCAGGGGCCGGCCGGCCGGCTCGTGGCTGTCGCCCGAACGGTCCGTCCGCGTTGCTCCCGCCCATGCGGGGGCCTCGGATGGAACGTGCAAGTAAGAGGTCGTCACCCCGACGAGCGCCGCCCGACGACAGAGGAGTGCACCCGTGTACGTTCGTACCGTCTACGCCACCGGCGATCCCGCCAAGATCGACGAGTCTCTTGACGCGCTCCGTGTCGAGGCCCCGAAGTTGCTGGCCGACCAGCCCGGCTACCGTGGTTACTCGCTGTTCGCCGATCGTGAGATCGGCAAGATCATGATGGGCTCCTGGTGGGAGAGCGAGCAGGCGCAGCAAAACAGCGACGATCACCTCAAGGAGCGACGCGCGGCCCTGCTGGCGCCGTTTGCGCACACCGTGACGGTCGACAGCTGGGAGGCGGTGGTATTCACCCCCTCGCTGCAGGTCCAGGCCGGCGCGGGCTTCCGACTGAGCCGGTTCGATGTCGACCCGTCCAACGTCGACCTGCTCGTCCAGACGTTCAAGAACACCGTCCTGCCCAAGGTCCAGGCCATCGCAGGGTTCGAGGGCATGGCGCTGCTCATCGACCCAGCCAAGGGCCGGGGCAGTGTGGGCGCGTTCTTCACCGATCGGGCCGCGCTGGTGGCTTCCCGAGGTGCGCAGTCAGCGGCCCGTGGGGAAGCGACCGCGAAGGCGAGGGTGACCATGCGCAGCATCGAGGAGTTCGAAGTGGTTCTGGTCGAGCGCGTGTAGGCATCGGGTCCGGGTAGGAGCGGGCCAGGGAACCGGTGTGGGCGATTTCCTTGCTCACCGCACGGCCAGGCTCATCGGGGATCGGCTGCGCGCGGGGCGCGTGGGCCGCCGTATCCCGGTGCTGCGTGGCAGCGGGCCGAGAAACTGATGTTCCGTCACGGCGGCCGGACCGTCTGCCGGCCCGCTTCCTGTCCGTGGTCCGCACACTCGCCCCCCACTTCGCTGGGCGCCTCACGGATGCCGTACCGGCGCATCGCTCCGTACGGCGTCACCGCCCTCTGGGTGGGGGCCGCTGCCGAAGCCGGTGTCGGCGACGCCGCCGCGACCTCGGTTCAGCGGATCCTCGCCTTCGGCGGCCCAGCCATAGCCGTGGTCGTCCTGATGGCCATCGGGTCACCCTCCTGCGGCGTCGCTCCGCGCGCCGCGCACGTGATCGCCACGGACGTGAGCGGCGACGGCAACCCGCTGTGCTCTATCCGCGATCCGAACCTTGCTCGGCAGCGCCGTCCGAGGTTGCCCCGGGACTCGTATAAAGGACCTCGCGCGCCTGTTCCGAGGCCCGGATCATGCTCTCGCCGACGAAGTCGACGAAGCGTGCGATGCCTTCGAGGCGGGCGGCGGCCGGGGTGTCGGGGCCGAGGAGGCTGACGCCCTGCCGTGCGGTCTCGGCGAGCTGGGCGTGGGACCGGGCGGCGGTGATCATTCCCTGGTACCAGACGTCGTCGTCGACGAGGTAGCGCTCGCGGCGGCGTTCGTCGCGTTCCCGGCGGATGAGGCCCTGGCCTTCGAGGAGCGTGACCGCTTTGGAGACGGACGCCGGGCTCACCTGGAGGTGCTGGACGAGTTCGGTCGCGGTGAGGCTGCCCGCGTCGGTGGTGTAGAGGGATACCAGCACCCGGGACGTCATTTTGGGCAGGCCCGACTGCATGAGGAGGGTCGTGAACGTCTCCTCGTACTCGCGTACGGCCTCGGCGTCACGCCCGTTGGCCTGCGGGGGCGTCTCCGGCCCTCGGGGCGCGGCCTGCCTGCGCCGGTGGGCGCGGCGTTCGGTGGCGCGGTGGGCCAGGTCGGAACGGTAGGCGGCGGGGCCGCCGTTCCGCATCACCTCACGCGTGATCGTCGAGGTGGGGCGGTCGAGACGTCTCGCGATCTCCGCGTAGGCGAGGTCGTCCGCCAGGCCCAGCGCGATCTGCTGGCGTTCCTGCTGGGTGAGTCTGCCTCCCGGCATCGAGGTCTCCCTTCGTGCTTCCTTGAAGCCCTCAGCATAGCGTTCATCTTCAACCCAATGCAACGAATAGCGCCTAGGTCGTTGCGTTAAAGATAAAACCGTTGCAACGATATTGTGGCTCCTATCTGGGGCGATGCGGTTCTCGCGCAACGAGTACATTGCTGAATATGTGAACGCAACGTAGCTTTTGCGGAGTCAGAAACAACGACGAGCGCAGGAGAACACGATGCAGAAGTTCGACACCCCCGCCCCGATCGCCGCCGTCCTCGACATCCCCGCGGGACTCATCCGGTTCATCGCCGCCGACCGGGCCGACACCACGGTCGAGGTCCGGCCCGTGGACGCCTCCAAGAGCCGCGACGTGAAGGCGGCGGAGGAGATCGAGGTCGCCTACGCCGACGGCGTCCTGCGGATCGCGCTCCCGGCGGCGAAGAACCAGCTCTTCGGCCCCTCCGGCGCCGTCGAGGTGACCGTCCAACTGCCCGCCGGCTCCCGCGTCGAGGCGAAGGCTGCCGGTACCGAGCTCCGCGGCGTCGGCCGCCTCGGCGACGTCACTTTCGAAGGCGCCTACCGCCAGATCAAGGTCGACGAAGCCGTGAGCGTCCGCCTCACCGCCGTCGACGGCGACATCGAGATCGGCCGACTGGGCGGCTCCTCGGAGATCAGCACCGCGCGGGGCGACATCCGTATCGCCGAGGCCGTGCGCGGCACGGTCGAACTGCGCACCCAGTCCGGCGACATCTCGGTCGGCGCCGCCCGCGGAGTCTCCGCCTCCCTGGACGCCGGCACCGGCCACGGCCGCATCAGCAACGCCCTCAAGAACGACGGCACCGCCGAACTCGACATCCGCGCCACCACCTCACACGGCGACATCACCGCCCGCAGCCTGTAGATCCGCAGCCATCACTAGGGGGCACCTCTCATGACCGACCTGGCCATCGCGGCGAACGGGCTGCGCAAGTCCTACGGCGACAAGCTCGTGCTCGACGGAATCGACCTGGCCGTCCCCGAAGGAACGGTCTTCGCCCTGCTCGGGCCGAACGGCGCGGGCAAGACCACCGCCGTCAAGATCCTCTCCACCCTCGTCTCCGCCGACCCGGGCACCGGCGACATCCGCATCGGCGGCCACGACCTGGCCGCCGACCCCCAGGCGGTGCGCGCCGCGATCGGCGTCACCGGCCAGTTCTCCGCCGTCGACGGTCTGATCACCGGCGAGGAGAACATGCTCCTCATGGCGGACCTGCACCACCTCTCCCGCGGTGAGGGCCGGCGGGCCGCCGCCGAACTGCTGGAGCGCTTCGACCTGGTGGAGGCGGCGAAGAAGCCCGCCTCCACCTACTCCGGCGGCATGAAGCGCCGCCTGGACATCGCCATGACGCTGGTGGGCAACCCGCGGATCATCTTCCTCGACGAGCCGACCACCGGCCTCGACCCGCGCGCCCGCCACAACATGTGGCAGATCATCCGCGAGCTCGTCACCGACGGCGTCACCGTCTTCCTCACCACCCAGTACCTGGAGGAGGCCGACGAACTCGCCGACCGCATCGCCGTGCTCAACGACGGCAGGATCGCCGCTCAGGGCACCGCCGAGGAACTGAAGAGGCTCATCCCGGGCGGACACGTGCGGCTGCGCTTCACCGACCCGGCCGCGTACCGGTCCGCCGCCTCCGCCCTGAGCGGGGTCACGTGCGACGACGAGGCGTTCACCCTCCAACTCCCCAGCGACGGCAGCCAGCGCGAGCTGCGTGCCGTCCTCGACCGGCTGGACGCCGCCGGCATCGAGGCGGACGAGCTGACCGTGCACACCCCCGACCTCGACGACGTGTTCTTCGCCCTGACCGGCGGCGCCGGCGGGCCCACCCGGAACAACCAGCCCAAGGAGACCGTCCGATGAGCACCCCACTGGCTCCCGCCCGCCCGTCCGGGCTGGCCCTCGCCGTCCGCGACTCCTCCACGATGCTGCGCCGCAACCTCCTGCACGCACGGCGCTACCCGTCGCTGACCCTGAACCTGCTGCTCACGCCGATCATGCTGCTGCTGCTCTTCGTCTACATCTTCGGCGACACGATGAGCGCGGGCATCGGCGGCGGCGATGCGGACCGTTCCGCGTACATCGCCTATCTCGTACCGGGCCTGTTGCTGATGACCATCGGCAGCACCACGATCGGGACCGCGGTGTCCGTCTCCAACGACATGACCGAGGGCATCATCGCCCGCTTCCGCACCATGGCCATTCACCGTGGCTCCGTGCTCGTCGGACATGTCATCGGCAGCGTGCTGCAGTCGGTCATCAGCGTGGCCCTGGTCGGCGCCGTCGCCGTGGCCATCGGTTTCCGCTCCACGAACGCCACCGTCCTGGAGTGGGTCGCAGCGTTCGGGCTGCTTGTGCTGTTCGCCATGGCGCTCACCTGGATCGCCGTCGGGATGGGCCTGATCAGCCCGAACGCCGAGGCCGCCGGCAACAACGCAATGCCGCTGATCTTCCTGCCGCTCATCTCCAGCACCTTCGTCCCCATCGACGCGATGCCGGGCTGGTTCCAGCCGATCGCCGAGTACCAGCCGTTCACACCCGCCATCGAGACCCTGCGCGGGCTGCTGCTCGGCAGCGAGATCGGCCACAACGGATGGCTTGCCGTCGCCTGGTGCGTGGGGCTCGCGGTGCTCGGCTACTTCTGGTCGACCTCGAAGTTCAACCACGACCCGAAGTAACCGCCGGGGGAGTCCTACACCTTGTCATCGCGTTCCAGAATCAGGCTGATCGAGCCCTCTTCGAGGTTGATGCCGGCCTCAAGGTGTTCGTGGTAGCCGTCCCGGAGTTCGGGATCGGCGAGAGCGACCAGCCGCTCGGCCAGGTCCCGCAGACCGGCCGCGTTGCCCGCGACAGTGATCTCGGTGGCAGAGCCGTACACCTTGACCCGGGGTTCATCCATGCGGTCACGCTACAGCGGGAGTTCTCAGCTCCGGTCAGGGGTCTTGATCGGGACACAGGGGAAATCGTCGGTGTCCACCTCGACTTCCTTCGTGGGGCCGCACAGCTCGAACGACGTGGCCTTCTCCGTGTCCGAAATGCTGAACCCGACCACGCCGACCTTGGTGGCGCCCTGCTCGACGTCGCTTCCGAGGAAGGATTCGCTCCAGCTGTAGTTCTGCCAGTCGCTGCCCGCGTCCTCCCGGACATCGTCGAGGTCGGCGAGCGCGCTGCTGGGATACGCGTCGCCGAAGCAGTAGCCGCTCTCGCCGAAATCGCAGACCTGCTCCGTCGACTTGTACTTCAGCCGAAGATATTTGAGTTTGACGTCCTGCACCCCGCGGTCGGGAAGTTCTCCGGTCACGGCGACATAGACAGCGACGAAGTGCTTCCCGGCTTCGGCCGAGGAACCTGCCAATTCGGGTGTCCAACGGGTGTCCACAGGCTTCACCCGCACGCCGAGAAGCATTCCCGGTTCGGTCGTCGCGAAGTCCTTGCCCGGGAAGTCGGCGAAATTGCCGTACTGGGGCTGGGAGTCGGTCGATGAGGACTCCGCGGTGGTGGGCGGCGCGTCGCCCTTGGCGTCGTCGCCGCCACCCGAACATCCCGCGACCAGAACAAGTGACCCCACGGCAAGCGCGGCCGGCATACGAATCGACATGTGATCCCCCTCGGACCAGAAACCGAGCCGCATCTTAGCGAGCGGGATCCAACGAGGTTCGGTGCCAAATGGCGCGGGTTCAGTGAAGATTCCTCAGCGACGATTCCTCACCGAAGATTTGAACCAGGAATTTCAGGCTCCCGGATGCAGTCCGAGCGATCCAGGGGTGGGATCGCCCCTGACCTCGCCGAAGTACAGGGCGAAGGTCTGCTTCCAGCGTTCCACCGCGGCGCGGTCGGCCATGAATCGGGGGAAGCCGTCCACGTGGGCGTCGGGGTATTCCCAGAGCTGCTTCAGACCGGCCGGGGGAGTGATGTCGGTGCGCACCGACCAGCCGTTGAAGGAGTTCTTCTGGGACTCGACGGACAGCTGCCAGTTGAGGAACAGCTTGGCGGCCGTGGAGTTCCTGGCCCGCTTGAGGATGGCCATGCGCTGGCCCCAGCCCATGAAGGGATGTCCATCGGCGATCACGAACTTTGCGGGGGACGACGAGGAGGGGACCGCCGAGCCCGCGGTACCGATGCCGATCGCCTTCTGCCCGGCGAAGACGGCATCGCCCGGGGAGTTGCTGCCCCGCGCGAACCGCACGTCCTGGGCGGCGAGTTTGGCCACCCAGTCCCAGCCGTACTGCTGGGCGTACAGCGCGTAGAGGTAGAGGACCGCGTCGTCGTCGTGCGGGTACGCCGAGGCGATCCTGCCCTTCCACTTCGGGTCGACCAGGTCGAGCGGATTGCGCGGCGCGTCCGAGCCCACGGCCGCCGTGCCGTACAGGAAGCTGAAGGCGATCGCGCCGGTGGCCACCCATGCGCCCTGCGGGTCCTTGAACGCGTCGTACACATGGGAGAACCCGGCCGGCTTGTAGTGCAGCAGCCGGCCCTGCTGATTCCAGCGGACGAAGTCCTGCAGCGTCTGCAGCTGTACGACATCGGGGACGAGGGTGTCGGTGGCGAACTGGTTGTCGACGCGGACGTCGTGGTACTTGCTGTAGTCGACGATCAGCGTCAGGTCCATGTCCGGGAAGCGGGCCTTGAAGGCCGCCTTGGTGCCATCCTGCTGGGTCGGCGTGTCGCCGCCGGCGTAGACGACGAGCTTCCCGCCCTCGGCGAGGGCGGCCCGGTACAGCTCGTCGAGTGTCCGCGACTCCTCGGATCGTGCCGAGCGCCGGGACGCGGCGGGAGAGGCCGAGGCCGGGACGGCTGAGGCGCCGAGCGCACCGGCGCCGAGGGCGGCACCGGCACCGACGGTGAGGACACGTCGTCTGCTGGGAAACGTGGGCATGCCGAGGAGACCTCTCTCATGGGGGGTGTGCAACGCCCGGCACAACAGGGCAACGGGCGATGAGCTGAGGCCATTGTGCTGAGCCCGAGCCCGGCTTCGCGTCGTCCGTTCGGCGCGACGGGCCCGCCCGGAGGTGGAAGCCGCGTTCAACCGTTCGGTTGAACGGCCCTGCCGTGTCTGCGGTGTTCGGCTACGCGGGGAGGGGCGCGGAGGCCGGGCGCGGCATCGGCCCGGGAGCGAGTGAGCCTCGTCGGCTCAGTCGCGGCAGCGGGGTTCAGCATCACCGCCGGCAACGCCTGCGGCGGACCGCCGACGTCGACCTCTACGAGATCAACGACGCGTTCGCCTCGGTGCCCGTAGCCGCCGTCCGCCTCCTCGACCTCGACCCGGACCGGGTCAACGTGGCATCGAAGTGGCCCGGCGGCGGGATGGGATCGGCGATGGTGGTCGAGGTGCCCCGGTAGAAGCGCCCCCAAGGGACCACCGCGGACGACCACTGCAGGTGAGTCTGCAGGAGAAATAGCAAAGGCAAGGAGGTCACGCGCTCCTTGCCACTCTTAACTTATAGCGCACCAGGGGGCTTGCGGCAAGGCCCCGGTGATGCCGCAGAATCGCCCCTCGTAGCTGGAGTCTGCGGAAAAACGGGGCTGAGAAATGCGTGTGTTGTTGTCGGCGTACGGGTCGCGCGGGGACGTCGAACCGCTGGTGGGACCCGCGATGCGATTGCGGGAAGTCGGCGCGGAGGTGCCGGTGTGCGTCCCGCCGGACGAGGTGTTCGCGAAGCTGTCGGCCCCGAAGCCGCTGCTCGATGTGGCCGGCCGAGAAAGGCCGCCCGTGTCCGCCTGAGGCAGGCGGGAACGTCGAGCCAGAACCCGTCGAGCGAGTTCGTCACGCACGTCCGGAAGCCTTGCCGCGCGCAAGGGCCGCAAGCGGCCCTCAGATCGGAGCCATTGAAGTGAACCCCCTGACCACCAGCGCGTTCGACCTTCCCGACCGCCTTACCGCCAAAGCCGACCCGACGCTCGTCGCCG
>NZ_JBMNDS010000097.1:0-38187 GCF_052543295.1 Streptomyces sp. SAS_270 | reverse complement strand
CCGCAAGTGGTGGGAGGAGGTCGGGGACTGGTTCTCCGACAACTGGGACACCATCGTCGCGGTCTGCAAGGTCGTCGTCGCCGTCGTCGGCATCATCGCAATGATCATCGGAGGGCCGATCCTCGGCGCCATCGTGCTGATCGCCGCGCTGGTCGTCCTCGCCGACACCCTCAACAAATACGCGAAGGGCCAGGCCTCCCTATGGGACGTGGCCTTCGCGGCACTGGACTGCATCCCCGGCATGAAGGGCCTGACCACCCTCGGCGGGCTGGCCAAGGGTATGAAAAGCCTGAAGGAACTCAAAGGCCTGAAAAGCATGGCAAACAGCGTCCGTGGCCTGGCGAAGTCCGGCCGCGACATGCTGACCGAGGGCGCGAAAGGCGCCTACAGCAGGCTGAAGAGCCTGTTCAAAGGGTGCGGTGACCCGGTTGATCCCGCCACGGGGTACATGTACTTGGAACAGACTGACATCGCATTGCCGGGGACTCTGCCATTCGACTTCACCCGACGGGTTTCCTCGGGCTACCGCACGGGCTGGTGGTTCGGCCCTACCTGGTCCTCCACCATCGACCAACGTCTTGAGATCGACGAGCGCGGGGTCGTGTTCGTCACTGCCGACGGCATGGTGCTGGCGTATCCGCACCCGGAAGGGCCGACAGCACCGGTGCTTTCTGAGAGCGGCCCGCGCTGGCCGCTGACCCGTCTGGACACCGGCGGCTACCTCGTCACCGAGCCCCTCACGGGCGTCAGTCGCCGTTTTGCCATTCCGGCCGACGGCGTGGCTCTGCTGGAGCAGATATCCGACCGCAACAACAACACCATCGACTTCGACTACGACTACGAGGGCACCCCTCAAGCCATCCGGCACTCCGGCGGCTATCACCTCAAGTTCACTGTCGAGGATGGACGCATCACCGCACTGAACCTGGCCGACGCGGGTGACGACGGCCTGGACGCCACGGTCAAGCGATACGGCTACACCGAAGGCAGCCTCACTTCCGTCACCAACTCGTCCGACCTGCCAACCCAGTTCACCTACGACCAGCGGTTGCGCACCACGGCGTGGGAGGACACCAAGCACCACCGCTACGAGTACACCTACGATGATCAGGACCGGTGTATCGCTCAGGGCGGTGAAGCCGGGCACCTGACCAACACCTTTACCTACGATCAGGCCGACCCCGCCTGGCCCCATTGCCGTGTCACCGAGGTCAGCAGCGCGGAGGGCAACACCACGCGTCTCGTCGTCGACGACCGCTGCCTCGTCATCGCTGAGGTCGACTCGCTGGGTGGCACGGTGCGCACCGCCTACGACTTCCACCAGCACATCACCTGTGTGACCAATGAGCTCGGCCACACCACGCTGATCAGCAATAACGAACAAGGCCGTCCGATAGAGGTGATCGGGCCTGACCGTGCAGTGGTTCGGTACGCGTACAACGACCTCAATCTCACCACCTGCATCAACCTGCCGGACGGCACCTCTTGGCGGTACGTCTATGACGACCGCGGCAATTGCACGTCCATCACAGATCCGACCGGAGCCACGTCTCACAGCACCTACACACCGGAAGGTCACCCCCTCGCCGTCACCGACGCTTTGGGCCGCACAACTACGGTGCGGTGCAACCAGGCCGGCCTGCCGCTGGAGGTCACTGATCCTCTGGGTACGACCACCTGGGAACGTGACAGATTCGGCAACCCCGTCGCCCTCACCAATGAACTGGGGCACACAACCCGACTGGCCTGGTCGACGGAAGGCCAACTCCTGCGCCGCACCACATCCGACGGTGCAGTGGAGGGCTGGAGCTACGACGGCGAGGGCAACTGCATCAGCCGCACCGACCAGTTGGGCCAGACATCCAGCTCCACTTACACCCATTTTGATCTGCTCGCGGCCCGCACTGGCCCAGATGGGGCTCGCTTCGAGTTCTCCTACGACACGTCTCTGCGTCTCATCCAAGTCACCAACCCGCTCGGCATGACATGGAGGTACGACTACGACACCGTCGGCCGCCTGGCGTCTGAAACCGACTTCGATGGCCGCGTCCTTACCTACGCCCACGATGCTGCGGGGCGACTCATTTCTCGCACGGACGCCCTCGGCCAGACCATCACCTTCGAGTACGACGCACTCGGCCAAGTTGTTCGTAAGGAATCCCACGGAACGGTCACTACCTGGGCCTACGACCTGCTCGGCAACCTCACCCATGCCACCGGTCCGGACTCCTCGCTCACGCTTGAGCGGGACAGCTCCGGCCGCCTCCTCGCCGAGACCGTCAATGGGCGCACTCTGAGCTATGCCTACGACGTGGCAGGACAGCTTGTGGGCCGTACTACTCCCTCTGGCGCGCAAAGCACCTGGGCTTACGACGAAGTCGGCCAGCCCACCCGGCTCACCGCTTCCGGCCGCGTCATCGACTTCGAGCATGACCCGGCGGGCCGCGAGGTGACCCGCCGCGTCGGTGCCGGCACGACCGTTGCCCAGGCGTTCGACGAAGTGGGGCGTCTCTCCAGCCAGTCGGTCACGGGCACCGACGGCCAGTCCGTCCTGCACCGGTCCTTCATCTACCAGGCTGATGGCAATCTGATGGGAATCGACAGCTCGTTTCACGGAGGCCGTCACTTCGATCTGGATGCGGCGGGTCGAATCACCGCCGTGCACGCCTTGAACTGGACCGAGACCTACGCCTACGACGCCGCTGGCAACCAGACCCAGTCCGACTGGCCTCGTACACATCCGGGCCACGAAGCCACTGGGTCTCGCGCCTACGTCGGCACCCGCATCACACAGGCTGGGCGCGTCCGCTACGAGCACGACGGGCTCGGCCGCATCGTGCTGCGCCAGAAGGTCCGCCTGTCCCACAAGCCTGACACCTGGCGCTACACCTGGGATGAAAACGACCGACTCACCTCGGTCACGACTCCCGACGGTACGCGCTGGCAGTATGCATACGACCCTCTGGGACGCCGCACAGCGAAGCTGCGCATGGCCGCCGATGGCGTCACTGTGGCCGAGCGGGTCGACTTCACCTGGGACGGCACGGTCCTCTGCGAACAGACGACCACGTCGACGTCGTTCCCGAATCCGGTCACCCTCACCTGGGACCATCAGGGCTTGGCCCCCATCGCGCAGACCGAGCGGGTGTCGGCTGCTGACGCGCCACAGCACGAGATCGATTCCCGCTTCTTCGCCATCGTCACCGATCTCGTCGGCACTCCGACCGAACTCGTCAATGAAACCGGCGAAGTCGCTTGGCGTGCCCGCAGCACTCTCTGGGGTACGACCGCATGGGCGGCAAACAACACCGCATATACGCCACTACGCTTTCCGGGCCAGTATTACGACCCCGAAACGGGCTTGCACTACAACTATTTTCGATACTACGACCCCGAAATCGCCCGTTACCTCACCCAAGACCCCCTCGGTCTTGAGCCAAACTCTAATCCCGTTGCATATGTGGCCAACCCCCACACGTGGGGCGACCCTCTCGGCCTCACACCCTGCGAAATCGCAGCAAGGAAGAACGCGACCCAGCTTCGAAATTCCCCCGGTATGACCACAGGAGGCGACAGACTCCCGGACATCAGCGGTAAATGGCTCAGAGGAAGCGAGGGAAACGCTGGACGCATTCCCGGACAAGTGGCTCGGGGTTTGCAAGGGCGAGAGTTCAAGAGTTTCAACCACTTCAGAGAAGCATTTTGGGAAGAAGTCTCGAAGCATCCAGAACTGGCGGGTCAATTCAAGAAGTCCGGCCAGACAGCGATGGCCGATGGCAAGGCTCCATTCGTCGCCGCCAACCAGGCCATCCCAGGCCAGGGCCGTTACGTACTGCACCACGTCCAACCGATCCAGCGTGGCGGAGGCGTGTACGACCTTGATAACCTCGTGGTTGTGACACCGCGCTACCACAAAGAGATCCTCGCTGGCGGCTATCATTTCGGCAGCTAGCAGACCCGACTCGAGAGGATGTGCCACGTGATCTCAAAGACCCGTGCGGAACTCATTCAAATGGTGCAGCAGCTCATCGACGCGACTCTCCCTGAAGATGAGGAAGACGCATTGGTGGAGGAATTGAAAAAGAGCGTCCTACATCCTCGGGTGACGGACTTGATCTACTATTCGGATCCAGAGCTCACGGCGGAGGAAGTAGTGGACCAAGCTCTGTCCTATCGGCCTATTGAACTGTGATCCTCAATTTATAGTGTTCCGCGGTTGACCGACGCTTTGAGAACAGTGCGACATAACGTCGTCATGCGGCACATCCAGGGCTGTGTGGGCCGACCGCCCGAGGAGCGTGAGGGAGCAGCTCGAACGGGACGTCATGGACGTGCGTGCTCGTCGTCGGGTGCGGTCCTTGCGAACGGGTTGTCGAAGCTGACCATCTCCGCGATCCGATGAAGCAACCCACGGTATTGCTCACGAAGGGCAGCCGCCGTCGTGCTCAAGGTGAGGATCGCGAGCCGTTTGCCATCCGGGTGCGGGAGGTGGGCGTGGATCTGGAGGAGGGGCTCCTTCGGAAGATCACTCTTCGCCGATGGGATGCGTACTGTCTCACTGAAGGTGGCTGGCCCACATGGCAGTTCGAGGTATTCGATGCGGGTGTGCTCTTCGGCTGCGGTCACAGCGCGGGCCGCGGTGACCGCTCGCGGAGCTGTGGCCGTGTCACGCCAGGAGATGGTGAAGAGGGAGAAGAGCGGTTGTCCCGTGCCGGTGTCGTCTAGGTCGTTGCGGTGAAGGCCGATTGAGCAGTGAACGGTACCGACTTCGCAGAGAGCCACCAACAATCGTTGCCCTGCCTCAAGTTGGGACATGAATCGCTGGCGGGTTTCGTCATCCGGCGCAGAGTCGAGGAGGGGAGCCAGGGCAGTTCGCAGATGCTCACCGCCCCCGGAGTCGGCGTGCACCAGAAGGGCATTGAGAGAGACGGCAGTGAAGCCGGCCGGTTCGGCGAACCAAATGTCCGCATGGGGATCCTTGGCGGACTCGTCAATGACAAAGACGGGCGTGAAGGTCATGAGGTCTTGGCCGGTTCATTCATCTCAAGAGGGGCGCGGACGATACACAGACTCGGGGAGCCGAGCCCCGGCACGGCGGGCCCGTTCCAGTGCGGCGGGGCTGGCGTTCCAGTCGATGGGGGCGACCCGACGGTCCTTGGCGGGCCGCTGGTAGAGGAGATGCAGCCGCTTGGGGGCGTTGCCCCTGCGGCCGGGTGCTGCGACGACAGCGAGGAAGCGAGGGTCGCCGGCAAACCAGAGAGGTTCGATCTCCGCCTTCAGCTCAACTCTGGTGCGGGGGCCACCAATGCGCTTCATCCACCAGTACGTGCGCATCGAGCTGAGGAACGGCAACGGAACCCTCTCTTCAGGGCTCTCCGGGTTGGCGAACTCAAACCACATTTCGTCGTCTTCAACCTCTGGATGCTTGCTCAGACCACGCGGTACGCCATCGAGGATCTGCCAAGGGTACTGCCCCAAGACCTGCTGGATACCAATCGACCAGGGAAAATAGGAGATTTGAAGAACGGCACGGAAGGACGCGTAAAGGAGGAAAGGAAGGAATACCCATCCAATCCAAGGCGGCGTGGCAACGATGAGAAAGAGCGCGGCAAAGAAGCCGACCGCCCAACCGAGCAGTCTTGCGACGATCATGACCATGTGCTGGATCCATACTCGACGGGTTGGTGGATTGTCCCAGGCGGTCGGGTAGTCGTGGGGGGACATACCGAGCCTCTCTCTGTACGCGTTGAAGCTTCAGGAGCGGAGGTGCTGAACGAGACCGAAGACCGCGCCGCCGTCGATACCCATCCGTGCACCGTCGATGCCCGCAACGGCGCTGTCCTTGATCCCGTCGTCATCAGCATCCATAAGGCTGTTGACCAAGCCGAAGCCAGCCGTGCCGACGCCGATCGCGCCGGACGTCACCTCGACTGACTTAATGGCCCGTTCGGCCTGTGCACCCCGAATCGTGAAGGTGAGCAGGGAGTTGTCGAGGCTGGAGATGGCGCGCGCCTGCTCCATGGTGGAGGCTCCGATACTGGTCATTCTCTGGCCGATCGTGACCACTTCTCCCGCTGTACCGGCACTCCGTAGGGCGGCCATGCTCCCCTTCCCAACAGCACCGAGCCCCGGCAGCACGCCCAGCACGTCGCCACCCACCGTGACGAGATTGCTCCAGAAATCCGTGTCAAGTTCGCCCTTGGTGAATCCGTCCCACAGCGAAGCACGCATTTCCGGGTCGAAGAGCAACCGCAGCGTCAACGCCCCTGCACTCAGAGCTGAGGCGGTAAGCATCAGGGCCGCCACCATCGCAATCCCCAGCGGGCCAGCGAAGATGATCGCCACGAGGGCGATGACTCCCGCCAAGAAGCTCAGGATGTCTGGAAGGTTCTCCTGCAGCCAGTCGAGCGCTGAGTCGAACCACCCCGGCTCGTGCGGTACCAGTTTCTTGGTGGCGTCGCGGATTTTGCGTGCGCGGCACTCGGCCTGGTGTTCGTGTTCCTCGGCGAGTTTTCGGGCCTTGGTGATGATTTTGTCGAGCTCGGACTGGGCGTGGTCGACGGCTGTGTTGGCGTGGGTCAGGGTTTTCTGGGCGTCGTCGTGACGGGTGCCCTTCTTGGCTAGGTCAGGGTCGTCCTTGGCTTTGGCGGCGCGTCCCTTGGCTGTGTCCACCGCGGCCTGGGCGTGTTTCGCGTCCTCCTCCAAGCGCTTGGCGCGGCGCTGGAAATCGTCGAGCTCGCTTTCCCAGCGGTCCAGTTGCTTGGCGGCCTTGCGGATCGAGTGCGCGGCGTTCTTCAGGTTGAGGGGCAGCGGGCCCCCGTCGAGTTGTTCCCGGAAGGCGACGGCCGCGTCGCCCTTCCAGTAGCTGCCCTCCATCAGCTTCGTGACGAGGCTGTGCGTCTCTTCGAGGGTCTTTGCGCAGTTGGCGAGCTTGGTGTGCAGGGTGCGTACGGTCTCGGTGCTGCCCGGCACCGGGTTGAAGCCCAGGTGCGGGTAGTTCGGATTCGCAATGTGCGGGGCCGACTTCAGGCCCTGCGGCTTGCTGGGGTCCGACCGGAACTGTGGGTCCGGGGTCGAGCCCGGCTGCTCAATGCCGGGGGCGTACGTCACTTCCCGCCCCCGCTCTTGCCGTGCTTGCCCTTCTTGAGGGCTTCCTCCAGCGCCTTGTCGACCTCGCGATAGCTGTCCCTGCTCTGGCCGATGATCTTGGCCAGGTCCTCGGTCTGCTCCCCGATGCTCTCGGCGCCGTACTTCCATTCCTCCTGGAAGTCCTCGCACGCGGAGTCGAGGTCGTCGGTGCCCAAGCCTGTGACCGTGGCGTCGCCCAGCGCTCTGCGCAGGCCTTGCAGGGAGTGGCTCGACTTCTTCAGCATCTTCATGAAGTGGTCGAGTTCGTCGCCGTCAACGGCCAGCCGCTCCGCCATGGGGTCCCGTCCTTGTCCGCCCGACGCTACGGATGGAATGTTGCCATCCGTTTATCGGGGTGACTGACCAACTGCCCAGCTCAGACGGGTATTTCATGCCTTCGTGCGGTAGCGCTCTCAGCGGTTGACGGACTGGATCTCCTGGACCACGACGTCCTGCTCCGCCCCGAACGTGCCGTCCGGCAGGCCCTGCACCTCGGTCACGCCGGTGCCGGTCCAGTGGATCTTCCAGGTGATGGTGGCCTTGAGCGGGTACGAGCCGTCGCCCGAGGAGCGCAGGTACTCGACGCCGCACGGGGGCGTCTCGTCCGCCTTGCCCTTCGCATACGCCTCGCCGATATGGCCGTTGTCGAACTCGCAGACGCCGGAGGCAGGGTAGGTGGTGGCGTCGTCCGTGCCGGGGTCGATCTTCAGAGAGACGGGTTCGGCGGTGGTGGTCGCCTGGATCCCGAGCGCCGGGACGGCTGCGGTGACGGAGACCGGCTTGAACTCGGCGGCATCCAGCCACGCCCAGGTCGGCAGGTTCACCTTCGTGGTGCCGGCAGGTGCGAGCTTGACCTTGGTCGACGGGACGCGGATCTCGGCGTACGCGAGCTGGGCCAGGATCTCGGGGGTCACCGCGTTCTTGATGTCGGCGGGCGGGGGGTCACCCTTGTCCACCCAGAAGATGGGCTCCTTGCAGGCGTCCCAGCCGGGCGGAAAGTCCTCGTTGACGTACGAGTCCCAGAAATAACCCTTGCCGGCCTTGTCCTTGTTGAAGTCCTTGTAGGGCTGGCCCTTCTCGTACTTGTTGCGCTGCTCCAGGTCCCACTGGGAGCCCGTGGACTCGGCGTTCCAGATCGGCTCCAGGTACTTCTGAAGCTGCTCGGGGGTGTACTTCGGGGCATACCAGCAGGCGGGCGGGGACCAGGAGGTCGTTGATGTCACGGGGCCGGCAGATTGTCCGGAACCGTTCTTCGAGCGGTCGAAGACGATTCCGCCTGCCTTAGCCAGGAGCTTGTCACCGTCCACGCCGCCAGCGGGCTTCGCGTTCGAGCCGTTGTCGGTACTTCCGCCCCATCCTTGGTCCGCGTGTGCGGGATCAGTGGTTCCCAGAGCAGTCAAAAGAGCTGCAGCCAGGAGCCAAGGGCTCCTTCGGATCAAGGCTGGCACTTGGAGCTCCCCCTCTGTGACGTCATGCGCTCGGTGACCCAGATACCGCTCTTGTTCTTTTGCAGGACACTGGCGTAGATCACGTAACTGTTCTTTGTCACCGGCGTCACATCGGTCTTGCCGGTCTTGAGATACTTGTTGTAAGCCTTGCTTTGATCTCCGCAGTACACAAAAGCCGCCGTACCATCCGCCTTGACGGTCAGGTCCTCGTTATAGAACCGCGTGGTCCCTGTAGTGCGGGCCTTGTGATCGATGTACGACTGGATGTACTGCTGGCTTCCAGCCGCTGCGGTTCCCTCGGTGTAGAAGAGATACGCCTTGTCCAAGGCGTCCTGGTTGGCGATGGCCATGTCCACGGCCTGGATGCGCTGTTCGGCATCGTTCAGGACAGCGTCCTTGTCAGCGTCTCCGGTCTTCTTCCACTCAAAGTCGTACTTGACGTCCGACGGCACCTCGATCTTTGGCCGCTCCACGGCACCGGCACCACTGGCGGTCGGTGAAGCCGGCGATTCGCTTCCCGTGTCCGCCCCCGCGATCTTGTCGTTGCCCTTGGAGCCCCCGTCGCCTCCGCCGCAGGCGGTGAGGAGGAGGGCCGCGGTGGCGCCGGCGGCGGCTGTGGTGAGCAGGCGGGGGCGGCGGCGGTTCACTGGGGGCTCCTGGTGGGGCGGTTGGGGGGAGGGAGGGCAGCGATACGGTATCGGGGGCCTGCGGGGCGACACCAGAGCGAACTACGTCAACTCGGGGGACGAATGGGGCGTACGGGGAGTTAGTGGGGGTAAGGGAGTCGCCTTGGCCCTCGTTCGGGTGACACGGGCGGGCACGGCCGTCGCTTCGTTGGCCGTTGCAAAGGCCCGTGCCGGCCCCGTGCTACTCCCCGACGTACGGGAGTGTGTCGCTGCCTCCGTCGTCCCAGGTGATGACGACGCTGTCGCCGTCGCGCTTGAGGGTGGCGGAGGTGTAGTCGGAGTCCTTCTTGCTGCCCATGGGCTGGAGGACCATCCGGAAGCCGCCGTCGCTGCGGTCCGCGCCCAGGCCGGTGAGGATGCCCTCGCCGCCCGGGTCGATGTAGGAGAGGGCGTACTTGCCCTTGTAGTCGCCGGTCGCGTACTTGTCGCCGATCGTGAGGGTCTTGTTGTCGTCGTTCTGCCACTGACCCTCGAACCCCGTCGAATCGGGCGGGGTGACGGAACCGCCCGTGGAGTCGTCCGACGTGCCGTTCGATGCGTCGTCCGACGTGTCCTCGTCGTCGCCGTAGTGGTCCTCCGGCGACTCCGACGCCTCGTCGGACGGCTCGTCCGTCGTGGACGCCGTCGGCGAGGCGGACACGCTCTTGTCGGCCTTCGGCTTGCTGTCGCCGTCGTCGCCGTTGCCGCTCGTCACGAAGTAGATCCCGCCGCCGATCAGGACGACGGCCGCGACGGCGGACGCGATCATGATGGCCAGGCGCTTCCTGGGGCCTTGGCCACCGCTTCCGTCACCGCCCGCGCCCCCGGCCTGCGGCGGATACCCCACCGCATACGGCTGGCCGTACGCCGGCTGCTGCGCCCCGTACGGCTGGGGCTGGGCCGCGTACGGGTTGGGCTGCTGCCCCTGGCCGGGCGCCTGAGCAGGCGGAGTCGGAGGTGCCGGCGGAGGCGCGTACGGCCCGGCCGGAGGTCCGGCCTGAGGCGGCCCCTGCGGCGGCACCGGCGGAGGCATCGGCGGCTGCTGACCGCCGTACGGGTTCGGCCCGTGCTGGTCCCCGTACGGATTCGGGCCCTGCTGCCCCCCATACGGGTTGGGGCCCTCTCCCCCATACCCGTACGGACCCGGCTGCGCCCCGAAACCGTCCTGCGGCGGCTGTGTCATCTGTGGTGTCTCCCCCGTGCGGCATGTCGGCCGGGGAGGAACAACCGCCCCACCCGACCCGGACCCCAACATTCACCACCCGTCCCCCACACGCAAGTGTCTTATGAACTAGCCCACTTGCCCGCGTCAGGACCTTCGCCGGGAGCGCCCACGTTTCACACCGTTCGGCCACAATCTGGGGCTGCGCCGCGCGGCGATGTCCTCGATCCAGCCGAACGCGACGATCGTCAGGGCGATCAGTGGCCAGACCAGCACGAACATCCAGAGCATGTACGTCGTGTCCAGCGCCCCCACCGCGCGGTCGCTCTGCATGAAGGGAAGGTTGTACGCCTGGTCGATGATCGGGACCGTGGCCATGATCAGCATGTTGTGCCAGAGGTAGATCGTGACCGCGCGGTTGTTGGAGAGCGTCACCAGCTTGTCCCAGCGCGCCAGCTTCCCCGGCAGCTCCTGCCAGGAAGGGGAGTACTGGAGCAGGATGACGACGAAGCCGAAGGACCAGGTCGCCTGGGCCATCGGAATGTCGTTGAGGTCCCAGCCGTCGGGGCCGAGGTGCCCCGAGGCCCACCACAGGCCGAAGGCCATCAGCAGAGCCGAGCAGGAGACCGCCGCGTAGCGGGGAATCCGCTTGAGCACCCCCTCGTGGTGGGCGAAGCCCAGGACCCAACAGCCGCCGTACACCGCGAAGTCGGAGACGGCGTTGCCCGTCTCGCCGGGGATGTTCACGATGCCGGTGCCCACGATCGCCGTCAGGGCGAGGGGAGCGAGCAGCGTCGCCCACGGGACCCGGCGGAACGCCCACAGCAGCAGTGGGGAGGCGATCACGAACCACAGGTACGCGCGCAGGTACCAGAGCGGGCCCGCCGCCTCGACCGCCCAACTGGACTCCAGCAGACCGGACTCGGAGCCGAGATGCCAGGGGAAGGGCGGGGCGCCCAGCGGGATGACGTAGTTGACGAGGTCGATCACGCCCCAAGTGCCCCTGTGGTCGGGGTCCTTGAGGATGTTCCAGCCGTTCGCGAACATCAGCGTCAGTGCCACCGCGCTGAACGCCCAGAGCGGGGGCAGCAGTCGCCTTACCCGGCCCTTGATCACGCCCAGCGCCGGGCGGTTCAGCGAGCGGGCCATCAGCGAGCCCGCCAGCGCGAACATCACGCCCATGGACGGGAACAGGACCGTCAACCAGGCCCAGCCGAACAGGTGGTAGACGACGACTCGGACGAGTGCGATCGAGCGCAGCAGGTCCAGGTAGCGGTCACGGCCCGGCTTCTTGGGCGCCGGATCCGGTGGGACCGTCCCGGCCGCCGGGGCCGCCGGGGCCGCCGGGCCCGTCGCGGGCGCGGCCACGGGTGATGCCGACCGCTGGTGCGGAATCTCGGCCGCGGCGGCCGCAGCGGTCGGGGCAGTCGAGGTGGCCGGAGCCACCGGAGCCTGCCGCCACACCGGCGCCGTACCCCCGGAACCCCCGAAACCTCCAGGACCTCCAGAACCCGCCGCGCCGTCCGCTCTCG
Source organism: Streptomyces sp. SAS_270 (assembly GCF_052543295.1). NCBI lineage: Bacteria > Bacillati > Actinomycetota > Actinomycetes > Kitasatosporales > Streptomycetaceae > Streptomyces > Streptomyces sp. SAS_270. The sequence goes on along the minus strand of NZ_JBMNDS010000097.1, from coordinate 26,252 downwards.
CCGCGCCGTCCGCTCCCACCACTCCCTCCGCCCCCACCGATCCCTCCGTAGCCCCCGAATGCCCTCGGTGTCCCTGATATCCCGGATATCCCTGACGTTCCTGACGTTCCTGTGTCATCCCACCGGCCTCCGGTCGTCCCCGCTCTGCACCCGTTGTCGCGGGATCGAGCCCGGCGCCTCCACCACGCCCGTGCGCCGCAGCTTCTGCCAGCGCAGCCGGCCTCCGGTGAGTGCGGTGATCCAGGACTGGAGCAGGACCACGTACATCAGTTGGCGGTAGAGGATCTGTTGGAGCGGGAGCGAGATCAGGTGTGTCATGCGTTCGCGGTCGAGGCGGAAGGCGTACGCCGCGCAGATCGCCTGGACGGTGAGGACGCCCAGCCAGGCCCCGATCGTCCGCTGCGTCGGGCCGAAGACCACTCCGTAGAGGAGGAACACGTCGATCAGGGGGGCCAGGAGCGGGGCGAGGACCATGAAGAGGGACACCAGGGGCAGTCCGACGCGGCCGAAGCGCCCCGACGGGCCCCGCTCGATCAGGGCCCGACGGTGCTTCCAGATCGCCTGCATCGTGCCGTACGACCAGCGGTAGCGCTGGGACCACAGCTGCTGGACCGATTCGGGCGCCTCCGTCCAGGCACGGGCGCGCTCCGCGTACACGACCCGCCATCCGTCGCGGTGCATCGCCATCGTGATGTCGGTGTCCTCGGCGAGTGTGTCGTCGCTCATGCCGCCGACCCGTTCCAGGGCGGAGCGGCGGAACGCGCCGACCGCGCCCGGGATCGTCGGCATGCAGCGCAGCATGTCGTACATACGGCGGTCGAGGTTGAAGCCCATCACGTACTCGATGTGCTGCCAGGCTCCGATGAGTGAATCCCGGTTGCCCACCTTGGCGTTGCCCGCGACGGCGCCGACGGACGGGTCCGCGAAGGGCTGGACCAGCTCGCGGACGGTGGCCGGTTCGAAGACGGTGTCGCCGTCCATCATCACGATGAGCTCGTAACGGGCGTTCGCCAGACCGCGGTTGAGGGCGGCGGGCTTGCCGGCGTTGTGCTGGCGCACGACGCGTACGTTCGGCAGGTCAAGGCCCTCGACGATCAGTGCCGTGCCGTCGCTCGAACCGTCGTCGATGACGAGGACCTCGACGGGGTGCTCGCTCGCCATCAGCGAACGGACGGTGTTCTCGATGCACTTGGCCTCGTTGTACGCCGGCACGAGCACCGAGACCGGTTCGGTGACCGGCGCCGCGCCCCAGCGGAAGTCGCGGCGGCGTACGCGGCGGGCGTGCACCGCGGAGAGTACGAGCATCAGGCCGAAGCGGGTGAAGACGAGGACGCCGATCACGGCGAGCGCCACGACCAGGCCGTCGGTGATCTCGTCCGAGGCGCTGACCAGGAAGATCCAGGCCTCGCCCTTCCACAGGTCCGTGCCGGTGACCGGCGTGTGCGCGCTGGGGGCGCCGAGTGCCTCGGTGAGGTTCTCGAACACGTAACCCTGGCCCTGGAGTTGGGGCAGGAAACGGTCCAGCGCCTGGACCGTCTGGTGGCGGTCACCGCCGGAGTCGTGCATCAGGACGATCGCGCCCTTGCCGCCCTTGGGCGTGGCGCGGCGGATGATCTCGTCGACGCCGGGCTTCTGCCAGTCCTCGCTGTCGGTGTTGTTGACGACGGTGATGTAACCGCGCGTGCCGATGTACTGCGTGACCGGCCAGGACTTGTTGTCCATGGCGTCGGCGAAGGAGGAGTACGGCGGCCGGAAGAGGGAGGTGCGGATGCCCGCCGCGCCGGCCAGCGCCAGCTGGCTCTGGGAGAGCTCCCAGTCGATGCGCTTCTGGGACTGGTAGGAGAGGTCGGGGTGGTTGAAGGTGTGCAGGCCGACCTCGTGCCCCTCCCTCACCATGCGGCGGATCAGCTCGGGATAGCGCGAGGCGTTGGTGCCGGTGACGAAGAAGACGGCGTGCGCGTGGTGCGCCTTGAGGACGTCGAGGACCTTGGGGGTCCATGTCGGATCCGGGCCGTCGTCGAACGTGAGGACGAGATCGTGGTCCTCCACGTCGAGGCTGGTCGTACGGCCGTCGCGGGTGTCGATGACCGGGCCGCCGTCGAGGATCTTCTGCGGCACCTTGTCGGTGGCGGCCTCGGGCTGGACGCGGTGGTCCGCGAGGATCTCGCTGTGCACATAGCCGCGCAGCATCAGCATCGCCATCAGGGCGACGAGGATGAGCGAGGGGAGCAGGTGACGCATCGGCAGCCGACGACGGCGGGAATTGTCCCTGTGGGATGTGTCCGTACGTGATCCGCGGGAGGTTCCTGTGCGGAATGTGCGGAATGTGCGGGATGTGCGAGAGGTGCGGGACCGGCCGGACGCGCGAGGTGCGGGTCCGTGACGGCTGGTGCGGGATGCCATCAGAGGATGTTCTCCGGGGACGAGGAGCTGGTGGCGCTCGGTTCAGTGGGGCCCTGGTCGACGGGGGCCGACGCGACGGGGGCCGATTCGGCCGGGCCGTCGGCGACCGTGCCGGTGCCCGGGCCGCCGGGGGCCGGGCTCTCCGTGGGAGAGGCCGAGGGAGCCGCGGTGTCCGAGGGCGTGGGAGCCGGCGGGTCGACCACCGGGTCGGTCGGATTGGGGTCCGGGTCCTTGCTGGGGCTGGTGCCCGGGTCGGGCTTCGTGGTGGTGGACGTCGAGGGCTTCGGGCCGGTCGACGTGCCCGGTTTCGCGGGACTCTTGGAGGCGCCGGGCGAGGCGCTGACGCCCGGCTTCGGCGTCGTACCGTCGCCGGCCGTCGGGCTCGTGCCCGGCGAGACGTTGCCCGAGCCGGGCGAGTTCGCCGATCCGCCGCCGGTGCCTGCGTCGGCGTCGGCGTCGGTGGGCAGCGGCGAGGTGTCGACCTTGCCCGCCGGCTGGTCGTCCTTCTGACCCGGCACCGGGAGCCAGGGCGCGTTGGAGTTGCCCGACAGGAGCGTGACGACGATGACTACGGCGTACACGGCGCAGGCGAGGCCGACGATGATGCCGAGCCGGCGGAAGCGACGGCTGCGGCGGCCCGACTCGTCGACGAAGACCGGTCCGTCCGAACCCTCCGGGCCGCTGGAACCGACCGAACCGACCGAACCAACCGAACCGGCAGAACCGCCCGGCCCACCCGGCCCGTCCTGGGCTCCGGGGATGCCCAGGGACCCTGCGGATCCCGGAGCGCCCTTGGCCGGCCGGGTGGTCAGCGGGTCGTCCAACCGGCGCCCGGCACCGTCGAGTTGGACCGTGACCTCGTTGGGGTCGTGAGTGTGGCCCGGGTCGTCGGGCTGCTCCCAGGTGGGCGCGTACGCGCCGAGCGCATCCGCGGCGGGTCTCACCGGACCGAGCGCATCCGCGGCGGGTCTCGCCGGACCGAGCGCATCCGCGGCGGGTGTCGCGGGACCGGGCGAATCCCCGGTGGGCGTCTCGGCGCCGGGCGGCGGCGAGGACGACCGAGGCCGGCCCAGCGAGCGCGGCAACCGTCCGGTGTCGGAGAGCCTCGCGGTCTCGGACATCTCCTCGGCCTGGGACCAGGAGGACGTCTGAGCGGCGTCCGGCCAGTTCACCGGCCCCGGAGAGACCCCATCACCGCTGGGAGCAGCACCGGCACCGCCATCGGAACCGGCACCACCGACCGAACCGAACCCGAGCCCGGCACCGGCACCATCCCCACCGCTGTCGTCATCACCACTGTCCGACGGATCAGATCCACGCCCCTCCCGCTGATCGACTTCTCGTCGATTCGGTTGGGTGTGTTTCCGCCAGTTCTTCACACGCACGCGCATCCCCCCACGGGACAGTTCTCGGGTGCGCACGCACGACTCCGGGCATGACTTACGCGTCGGCGGAACCGGACCCCACCCGATTCAAGCGCCCCATTTACCACATTGCGCCCGGCTCAAAAATGTAGCGCAGACGGGTGGCGTGTGTGGTTATACGTCAGTTCTTCCTCATCATGATGAGTGCATCTGTGGCCGGAAGCCACCCTCGTTCGGGTGGCTGCAACCACCCTTCTTCGGACGCGAGTTCGGTGGCGGCTCGTCGAAGAGCATCGAATCCAGGATGCACCAGCCCCTTTCGCCACACGAGCGACACAGGTGACAGCGGAACGGGGTCCACAAGGGGTCGCAGCACGGTGCCAGGCATGGCCGGAAAGTCCACCACGGCGAGGACGGGGTTCCGTTTCTTGGCCATGATCCGCTGGAATTCCTCGGGCCCGACGGCCACCGGCGCGGGCGGCGCGATCTCGATTCCGCGCCCCTCGAACAACTGACGCGCCAGGTCGGTCCACTCCAGCGTCCGCGGGTTGCCCGCCCCCGCGTACACGGCCTCGCCCGCGAGCGAGTCCAGCGGCACGACGTCCAGCGCCGCGAGACGGTGGTCCTCCGGCAGGACCACGGCCATCCGCTCGTACCGTACGGGCTGCTGCCCGAGCCGGGCCCTGACCGCCGGGGCGAGTCCGGCGAACCGTCCGAACGACGCGTCCAGGCGCCCGGCGAGCAGTTCCCCCGCGGCGCCCGTCAGTCCGCTCTCGAAGCGGGCCATCAGCTCGGCGTCCGGGGCGAGTTCGCGGGCCCGGCCGAGGATGCGCTCGAAGACGAGCCCCGGGCTGTTGACGTCGACGAGCAGCGGCCGTGCCGCCTCCGGCGCACCGAACGCGGCGCGCAGCGCGTCCTGCGCCTCCAGCACGCGGCGCGCATACGGCACCAGCCGCTCGCCGTCGACCGTCGGCGTCACCTGCCGTGTCGTCCGCACGAACAGCTCGGTGCCGAGCTCGCGCTCCAGCCGCCGGATATCACGGCTGAGGGCCTGCTGGGCGACGTAGAGCCGGGCGGCGGCACGCGTGAAGTGCAGTTCCTCGGCGACGGCGAGAAAGGCGCGCAGGAGGCGGGGGTCGATGAACCCGGGAGCCCCTGGACCGACGGGGGCGGGCACGCGTGCGGAATCGGAAGCGGCGCCCCCCGCGGAGGCGGCGGAGGAATCGGAGCCAGGGACGGAGACGGACATCGGGCGAACTTACAACGCAGGTGCGTCAATCGCTACGGAGTAGGTGTTGGACCCCGGGCCCGGCAACCCGCGACGGTTGATCCATGCCGCAACCGCCCTCCCGCAAAGCCCCGTTGCCCTCTTCCTCGACAGCTCCCCCGACCGCTCCCCCGATGACTGCCCCGACGCCTCCCCCGGCCACGTCTTCGACGATTTCTTCGATGCGCTTCACCACCACCGGCGGCACCCTGGTGGCCGTCGACCTCCGCCCCCACCGGAAAGCCCCGCCAACCCCCCGTGGCCCGCGCGGCCCCCGCACCCCGTACCACCGCCTCTTCACCGTCCCCGGCGCCCGCGCCTTCACCCTCGGGAACCTGATCGCGCGCCTGCCCATGGGCATGTTCAGCGTGAGCACGGTCATCATGATCGCGGGGGCGCGGGGCTCGTACGCCCTCGCCGGCGCGGTCACGGCGACCGGGCTGGCGGCGACGGCGCTGGTCGCCCCCTGGATCGCGCGGCTCGTCGACCGTCACGGGCAGGCCCGAATCGCCGTACCGGCGACGGCGGTTGCGGCACTGGGTTCGCTGGCTCTGCTGCTCTGCGTGCACTACGGCACACCCGACTGGACCCTGTTCGCGGCGTACGCGGCCACCGCCACGACGCCGAACACCGGGGGCATGTCACGGGCCCGTTGGGCCCACCTCTTCAAGGGGGACCCGGCCGCCGTGCACACGGCGAACTCCTTCGAACAGGCCGCCGACGAGCTGTGCTACATGCTCGGCCCGGTGCTCGCGGCCCTCCTGTGCGGGACGTTCTTCCCGGAGGCGGGCACGCTGGTCGGACTCGTCCTGCTGATGTCCGGCGTCCTGATCTTCGCCGCCCAGCGCTCCACGGAACCGCCGCCCCGACGACGTACGGCGGAGAAGTCGCCGTTGCGGGCGCCCGGCATCCCCTCCCTCCTCGTCACGTTCCTCGCCCTCGGTGCCGTCTTCGGTTCGATGGAGGTCGTCACGATCGCCTTCACGGACGCCCGGGGTCACGGGTCGGCCGCGGGTCTGGTCCTCGGTCTCCAGGCGGCCGGATCGTGCGTGGCGGGTCTGGTGTACGGGGCCGTGAAGCCGGCCGGTCCCGCCGAGCGGCGCTACCCGCTGTGCGTCGCCGCCATGACCGCGCTGATGACGCTGCCCCTGCTGGCGGCGGCGCTCACCGGTTCCCTCGTGGCCCTCGCGGGCGCCCTGCTCGTCGCCGGGATGGCCACCGCCCCGACCATGGTCACGGGCATGACCCTCGTCCAACAGCGCACGCCCGACGGCCGGTTGAACGAGGGAATGACGCTCGCCGTGACGGGGCTGCTGGGCGGGATCGCCTGCGGTTCGGCGGCCGGCGGATGGACGGTCGAGCACGTCTTCGCGACGGCGGGTTACGGCGTTCCGGTCACCGCGGCCGCCGTGGCGCTCATGATCACGGCCGGCCACCGCCTGGTCTCCGCCGCCCGCCGCAACCGACCGACCGCCACCTGACCTCCACCCGATTCCGCCGGCCCACCCCCGACCCCCGCCCAGCTTCCGCCCGGCCCCCCACCTCCACCCGAATTTCGACCGGCTTTCGACCGGATTCCACTCACCTCCCGACCGACCCCCACCGTCCGACCCGTCGAACCCCCGCCCCAATTCCCGCGCCCCCCATTGACGGACTCACAGCCCCCACATACGTTCCTCCGTCGAAGCGCTTCGACGTCACGCATCGAAACGATTCGACGGACGTTGCGTGACAACCAGATCTGCCCCAATCCCCATCCGACTCCTTGGAGGCTCGGGATGTTGACGGCACGAAGGCGTGTGATGGCCGCGGCGGCGGTGGTGATGAGCGGAGCTCTGCTGCTGTCCGCCTGCGGGGACTCGGACAGTGGGTCCGGCGACGGCAAGACGCTGAAGCTGTGGCACTACGAAGGGCCCGACAGCGCGATGGGCGTGGCCTGGAACGAGGCCATCAAGGAGTTCGAGGCCAAGCACCCAGGTGTGAAGGTGAAGTTCGAGGAGAAGGGCTTCGAGCAGATCCAGAAGACGGCGCCCATGATCCTCAACTCCTCGGACGCGCCCGACATCATGGAGTACAACAAGGGCAACGCGACCGCGGGCCAGCTCTCCAAACAGGGTCTGCTCACCGATCTGAGCGCCGAGGCGACCAAGCGCGGCTGGGACAAGAAGCTCAGCGCGGGTGTGCGCACGACCAGCATGTACGACACCAACGGCGTCATGGGCACCGGCAAGTGGTACGGCGTGCCCAACTACGCCGAGTACACGATGGCCTTCTACAACAAGGACCTCTTCAAGAAGTACGGGATCGCCGAGCCGAAGACGTTCGACGAACTGACCTCGGCCATGGACAAGTTCGTCGCCAAGGGCGTCACCCCGCTCGCCAACGCCGGCGCCGAGTACATGGCGCAGCAGTACCTCTACCAGCTCGCCCTCTCCAAGGCCGACCGCTCGTGGGTCGACAAGTACGAGCTGTACAAGGGCAAGAACGACTTCCACGACGCGGCCTGGACCTACGCGGCGACCACCTTCGCCGACTGGGTGAAGAAGGGCTACATCAGCAAGAAGTCCACCAGCACCAAGGCCGAGGACGCGGGCGTGTCCTGGATCCAGGGCAAGGCGCCGATCCTGTTCTCCGGCAGCTGGTGGTACGGCCGCTTCCAGTCGGAGGCCAAGTTCGACTGGGACTCCTCCCTGTGGCCCGGCTCGAACCTCACCCTCGGCTCCGGCGGCAACCTGTGGGTGGTCCCCAAGAACGCCAAGAACAAGGACCTCGCCTACGACTTCATCGACATCACCATGTCGAAGAAGATCCAGAACCTGCTCGGCAACAAGGGCGGCGTCCCGGTCGCCGCCGACACGAGCGCCATCACTGACCCGAAGTCCAAGCAGCTCATCTCCAACTTCAACACCCTCAGCCAGAAGGACGGCCTGGCCTTCTACCCGGACTGGCCGGTCACCGGCTTCTACGACGTCCTCGTCACCGAGACGCAGAAGCTGATGACGGGCAACGAGAAACCGGACGGCTACCTCAGCGCCCTCCAGCAGGCGTACGACAAGGGCGCGCCGAAGCAATGACGGTCACCGTCGAACGGGGTGCGCGGGCCGTCGGCAAGCAGCAGCACGCCGGCCCGCGCCGCCCCCGTACCCGCGATTCGTACGCCCTCTTCCTGCTCCCCGGGTTCCTCGCCTTCATGGCGATCATCGTCGTGCCGTTCCTGATGAACACCGGCGTGAGCTTCACCGAGTGGCAGGGCATCGGCAGCCCCAAGTGGACCGGGCTCGCCAACTACCGCGAGCTGATGGACGACTCCGAGTTCTGGGCGTCCTTCCGGCACAGCCTGTTCATGGTCGTCGCCATGGCGGCCGTACCGACGATGATCGGTCTCGTGCTGGCCGCCGCGCTGTTCGACTACGTCGGCAAGCACTTCGGGTCGAGGTGGGCCGCGGTCCTGCGTGCCTGCTTCTACCTTCCGCAGGTGCTGCCGATCGCGGTCGCCGGAATCGTGTGGAGCTGGATCCTCGCCCCCGACAACGGCTCCCTCAACGAGCTGCTGAAGGCGATCGGTCTGTCCTCCTGGCAGCAGGACTGGCTCGGCGACCCCGACATCGCGCTGTACAGCGTGATGGGCGTGATGGTGTGGGTGCAGCTCGGCTTCCCGCTGGTCATCTTCATGGCGGGGCTGCAGCGCGTCGACCCGCAGCTGTACGAGGCGGCCGAGCTGGACGGCGCCGGGTGGTGGCGGCGCTTCTGGCACATCACGCTGCCGCAGATCCGGCCGGAGATCTACGTCGTCCTGACCTGGTGCACGATCGCCGCGCTCAAGGTGTTCGGCGCGGTGTACGTGCTGACCAAGGGCGGCCCGGGCGGCGCGACGGATGTGCCCTCGTACTTCTCCTTCTCCACCTTCTTCGAGAAGACGCAGGTCGGCTACGGTGCCGCGATCTCCACGATCCTCACCGTGATCATCCTGGCGCTCTCCCTGATCGGCCTGAAACTCCAGACCCGTGCCGAGGACGCCGAGGAAGGGGTCCGGACATGAGCACCGCCCTACGCCGATACCCGGTGCTGATCGCCCTGTGCATCGGCGCCCTGTTCATGGTCATTCCGTTCCTGATCGTGGCGGTCAACGCGGTCAAGTCACCGAGCGAGTACTCCCAGAACGGCCCGCTCAGCCTCCCCAAGGGCCTTTACCTGGACGGTCTCAAGGACTTCTGGGAGCGCGTCGACTTCGGCCAGAAGCTGGTCAACTCGGTGCTGATCAGCGGGTCCGTGGCGGTCCTCGCGGTGGTCCTGTCGGTGCTGAACGCGTACGCGATCGGGATAGGGCGGATCAAGGGCCGCACCTGGGTCCTGGCCTTCTTCGTCCTCGCCAACATGCTGCCGCAGGAGGCGCTGGTCTACCCGATCTACTACCTGAGCAAGCAGGTCGGCCTGTACGACACCAGGCTGAGCGTGATCATCGTCTTCACGGTGGTCCAGGCGGCCTTCGGCACCTATCTGCTCTCGTCGGTCCTCGGGCAGTTCCCGCGCGAGATCATCGAGGCCGCCCGGATCGACGGGGCGAACAAGTGGCAGGTGCTGTGGCGGGTCGTCGTCCCCGTCAGCCGGCCCACCATCGGCGTCCTCCTGGTCTTCTTCTTCATCTGGACCTGGAACGAATTCCTGCTCCCTCTGGTCATGTTGATCTCCAACGACAACCAGACGGTGTCGGTGGCGCTCGGTGTCCTGCAGGGCCAGCGCCTGATGGACGCCACGATGACGAACGCCGCCGCCCTGCTCGGTGTGCTCCCCGCCATCGTCTTCTTCCTTGTCTTCCAGCGGACCCTCACCCGCGGCATCGCCGTCGGTGCTGTCAAGTAAGGACCCCCCACGTGAAGTTCACCGACGGCTACTGGCTGCTGCGCGAGGGCGTCACCGCCGCCCATCCGGTCGAGGTCCTCGACGTGACCGCCGGGCCGGGCACCCTGGAGATCCATGCGCCGACCCAGCCGATCCGCCACCGCGGCGACCTGCTGAAGGGACCGGTCGTGACGATCAGCGCCCACGCCCCCATGCCCGACGTCATCGGCGTCACGTTCACCCACTTCCAGGGCGAGCAGCCGCGCGGGCCCCGGTTCGAGGTGCAGACAACGGAGTTCGCCGCCCAGACGTCGTACGACGACGAACACGCCACCCTGACCGCCGGCGCGCTGTCGATCAAGGTGGCCCGCACCAGCCCCTGGCACGTGGACTTCCTCGCGCACGGCCGGACCCTCACCAGCAGCGGCCCCAAGGGCATGGGCATCATGCGGGAGGCCACCGGCGCCCACTACCTGCGCGAGCAGCTCGACCTCACCGTCGGCACCTCCGTCTACGGACTCGGCGAACGCTTCGGCCCTCTGGTCAAGAACGGCCAGGTGGTGGACATGTGGAACGCCGACGGCGGCACGGCCACCGAGCAGGCGTACAAGAACGTGCCGTTCTACCTGACGGACGCGGGCTACGGCGTCTTCGTCGACCACCCCGGGCGGGTCTCCTTCGAGGTGGGCTCGGAGGCGGTGTCCCGGGTCCAGTTCAGCGCCGAGACACAGCAGTTGACGTACTACGTCATCTACGGGCCGACACCGAAGGACATCCTGCGCAAGTACACGGCCCTCACCGGCCGCCCGGCGCTCCCGCCCGCCTGGTCGTTCGGGCTGTGGCTGTCCACCTCCTTCACCACCTCCTACGACGAGACCACCGTCACCTCCTTCATCGACGGCATGAAGGAGCGCGAACTGCCGCTCTCCGTCTTCCACTTCGACTGCTTCTGGATGCGCGAGTTCAACTGGTGCGACTTCCAGTGGGATCCGAGGGTCTTCCCCGACCCGGAGGGGATGCTCGCCCGGCTGAAGGACAAGGGGCTGCGGATCTCCGTCTGGATCAACCCCTACATCGCGCAGCGCTCGCCGCTCTTCGCGGAGGGCAAGGCACTCGGGCACCTCCTCAAGAAGCCCGACGGCGGTGTCTGGCAGTGGGACCTGTGGCAACCGGGCATGGCGCTGGTCGACTTCACCAGCCCGGCCGCCCGCGACTGGTACGCCTCGAAGCTGGAGGCGCTGCTCGCGCAGGGCGTCGACTGCTTCAAGACCGACTTCGGCGAGCGGGTGCCGGTGGACGTGGCGTACGCCGACGGCGCCGACCCCGAGCGGATGCACAACTACTACTCGTACCTCTACAACCGCACCGTCTTCGACGTGCTGCGCAAGCACCGCGGCGAGCAGGAGGCCGTCGTCTTCGCACGCTCCGCGACCGCGGGGAGCCAGAAGTTCCCGGTGCACTGGGGCGGCGACTGCGAGGCCACGTACGAGTCGATGGCGGAGTCGCTGCGCGGCGGACTGAGCCTCGGGATGTCGGGGTTCGGGTTCTGGAGCCATGACATCGGCGGCTTCGAGGGGACACCGACGCCCGCGCTGTTCAAGCGGTGGATCGCGTTCGGGCTGCTGTCCTCGCACAGCCGGCTGCACGGATCGTCGTCGTACCGCGTGCCGTGGCAGTTCGACGAGGAGGCCGTCGACGTACTGCGCCTGTTCACCCGGCTGAAGCTGCGGCTCATGCCCTATCTGTACGAGGCCGCGCGCACCGCCCACACGGACGGCGTGCCGGTGATGCGGGCGATGCCGCTGGAGTTCCCTGACGACCCCGGGTGCGCGCACCTGGAGCGGCAGTACATGCTCGGCCCCGACCTCCTCGTCGCGCCCGTCTTCAGCGACGAGGGCGACGTCTCGTACTACGTGCCCGAGGGCACTTGGACCCACTTCCTCAGCGGGCAGCCGGTCACCGGGCCGCGCTGGGTGCGCGAGCGGCACGGCTTCTCGAGCGTGCCGCTCCTGGTCCGGCCGGGCACGGTGCTCCCGGTGGGCGCCGTCGACGACCGGCCCGACTACCCGTACGCCGACGGGGTCACCCTGCGCGCATACGGCCTGGAGCGCGGCGCGCAGGTCACGGTGCCCGTGGGCGAGGTCACCTTCACCGTCGTCCGCGAGGGCGACACGCTGCGGGCGTCCTCCTCCGACCCCTCGGCGCCGTGGGCACTGGCGGCCGGGGAACGGGTCGCGCACGCGAAGGCGGGGACGGGCTTCCTCTCCCTGGAACTGGGCTGACGGCGGAAGCGGGGCTGGGCTGATGGTGAAGATCACTGATGTGGCACGGCACGCCGGGGTGTCCCCCAGCACCGTGTCGTACGCGCTCAGCGGCAAACGCCCGATCTCCGAGGAGACCCGGCAGCGCATCGAGGCATCCATCCGGGAGCTGGGCTACCGGCCGCACGCCGGTGCGCGCGCCCTCGCCAGCAGCCGCTCCAACGTGCTGGCGCTGGTGATCCCCTTACGGACGGGCATCCATGTGCCGGTGGTGATGCAGTTCGCCGTGTCGGTGGTGACCGCCGCGCGCGGGCACGACCACGACGTGCTGCTGCTCACGCAGGAGGAGGGCGACGAGGGGCTGCGGCGGGTCGCCGACACGGCACTCGTGGACGCGCTGATCGTGATGGACGTCCAACTCCACGATCCACGCATCCCGTTGCTGCGCACCCTCGACCTGCCGTCCGTGATGATCGGCTTTCCCGCCGGGCCCGAGGGGCTGACCTGCATCGACCTCGACTTCAAGGCGGCGGGCGAGGCGTGCGTCGAACATCTGGCGCGGCTCGGCCACCGGGTGGTCGCGCTGGTCGGGTCGCCGCCGGAGGTGTATGTGCGGGAGACCGCGTTCGCTCAGCGGGTGGTCCAGGGGTTCACCGCCGCCGCCGACCGCAGCGGCCTCGCCTCCTCCGTCCACCCGTGCGAGGCGGGGCCGGCCGCCGCCCGGCTGGTCGCCGAGCAACTGCTGCGCGAGCAGCCCGCGTTGACCGGTGTGGTGGTGCACAACGAGCCGCTCCTGGAGCCGCTGATCGACGCCTTCGAGCAGCTCGGGCTGCGCGTTCCCGGCGATCTGTCCGTCACCGCCATCTGCCCGGACGAGACCGCCGAGGCCATCCGTGTGCCCGTCACCTCGGTCGCCATACCGTCCGCCGAGATCGGCACGCGGGCGGTGGAGCTGCTGATGAAGAAGCTGGGCGGCGCGACCGTACCCGAGGCCACGCTGCTGCCGCCCCGGCTGACGGAGCGCGCAAGCACGGCGCCGCGCAACGCGCCCTGAGTCCCTGTTGTCGATGTTGTCGATGTTGTCGATGTTGTCGATGTTCGACGCCGTTGTGCAAGGCCCTACTTGAAGGAGCCGTGACATGAAAGGCACCAGAAGCGGACGCGGCACGAGAAGAAGACGCAGAACCACTCTTCTCCTGGCCCTGTCCCTGATCGCGAGTCTCGCCGCGGCCGTGCCCGCCTCGGCCGACGACCCCGCATACCCCTTCCGCGACCCGCACCTCACCGTCGACCAGCGCGTCGACGACCTCCTCGGCCGCCTCACCCTCGACGAGAAGATCTCCCTGCTCCACCAGATGGAGCCCGCGATCCCGCGCCTCGGCATCCAGGCGTTCCGCACCGGCACCGAGGCCCTGCACGGCGTGGCCTGGCTCGGTAGGACCACGGTGTTCCCGCAGGCCGTCGGGCTGGCCTCGACCTGGGACCCGAAGCTGATGGAGCAGGTCGGCTCGGCGGTCGGCGACGAGGCGCGCGGCTTCCAGCAGGAGCGCCCCGCCGGCTGGGGCCTCAACCTGTGGGCGCCCGTGGCGAACCTGCTGCGCGACCCGCGCTGGGGACGCAACGAGGAGGGCTACTCCGAGGACCCGTACCTGACGGGCTCGATCTCGACGGCGTACGGCGCGGGCCTGACCGGCGGCGACCCGAACCATCTGAAGACGGCGCCGACCATCAAGCACTACCTCGCCAACAACAACGAGGTGCACCGCGCGACCACATCCTCGGACCTGCGCCCGCGGGTGCAGCACGAGTACGACGAGGCGGCGTTCAAGCCCGCGATCGAGGCGGACGCCGTCACGGGCGTCATGGCCTCCTACAATCTGGTCAACGGCCGTCCCAACACGGTGAATTCGGATCTGAACGACGTGGTGCGCGGCTGGACCGACAAGGACCTGCTGAACGTCACCGACGCCTTCGCGCCCAACAACCTGCTGCCCGGCACGCAGAACTACTACGACACGCTCCCCGAGGCCGACGCGGCCGCGCTGAAGGCGGGCATCGACAGCTACACCACGGACGACGCCAACCCGGCGCCGACCACAGCGGCCATCAAGTCCGCTCTGGACAAGGGGCTGTTGAAGGAGTCGGACGTCGACACGGCGGTCTCCCACATCCTCGCCGTCCGCGTGCGGCTCGGCGAATTCGACCCGGGCGGCGGCAAGTACGGGTCCATCGACGCGTCCGTCATCAACAGTCCGGCCCACCAGAAGCTGGCGCGCAAGGCCGCGACGGAGGCGGCGGTACTGCTGAAGAACGACAAGGCGCTCCCGCTGAAGACGTCCGCGAAGAACGTCGCCGTCGTCGGCCCGCTCGCCGACACCCTCTACACCGACTGGTACTCGGGCACGCTGCCCTACGCCGTTACCCCCAAGGCCGGCATCGCCGCCAAGCTCGGCACGTCCGTCGCGAGCAGCGAGGCCGTCGACCGCATCGCGCTGAAGAACACCGCGACCGGCAAGTACGTCACCGCGGGCACCGGGGACTCCGGGGCCACGCTGAAGGAGACCGCGGCCACCGACACGACCGCCCAGTTCGACACGTTCGACTGGGGCGCGGGCATCGTCACCCTGCGCTCGGCCGCCAACGGCAAGTACGTCGGCTACAACTGGTCGAACTTCGTCAACGACCAGGCGCAGCCGAACGGTTGGTTCGTGCAGCAGCAGTTCAAGCTGGAGCGCCAGGACGACGGCACGTACCTGCTGCGGTACGCCGGATACGAGACCGGCGAGTCCTGGTGGTCGAACCCGGTCTACCTCGGCCCGACCGGCGCCGACGGCACCCTCGGCCTGGTCGCCAAGGAGCAGGCCGCGCGCTACACGAAGGACGTCGTCCGCAGCGGACTCGACGACGCCGTGGCCGCCGTCAAGGGCAAGGACACCGCCGTGGTGGTGGTCGGCTCGATGCCGTCGATCAACGGGCGCGAGGACCACGACCGCACGGACATGGGGCTGGCCGGAAGCCAGGAAGCGCTGGTCAAGGCGGTGAAGGCGGCCAACCCGCACACCGTCGTGGTCGTCGAGAACAGCTACCCGACCACGTTGGGGGCCTTGCAGAAGGAAGTCCCCGCCCTCCTGTGGACGACCCACGCGGGCCAGGAGACCGGCAACGCCCTCGCCGACCTCCTCTACGGCGACGCGAACCCGTCCGGCCATCTCACCCAGACCTGGTACGAGTCGCAGGACGACCTTCCGTCGATCCTCGACTACGACATCATCAAGTCCGACCGCACGTACCAGTACTTCAAGGGCCGGGCGCTCTACCCGTTCGGCTACGGCCTGTCGTACACCTCCTTCCGGTACGGCTCGTTGAAGCGCGTCACCGGCGGCTACGAGGTCGCTGTCACCAACACCGGCAAGCGCTCCGGCGACGAGATCGTGCAGCTCTACACCCATCAGCGGGTCTCCCGGGACAAGCAGCCCCTGAAGCAGCTGAAGGCGTTCCAGCGGGTCTCGCTCAAGCCGGGCGAGACGCGGACGGTCAAGCTGAAGCTGGGCACGAAGGACCTGGCGCACTGGGACGTCACCCGCTCCAAGTGGGTGGTGGAGAGCGGCACCTACGACATCGCCGTCGGCGCCTCCTCTACCGACGTCCGCTCCCGTACGTCCCTGAAGGTGGACGGCGAGAGGATCCCGGCGCGGGACCTCGCGAAGGTGACGCGCGCCGAGAACTTCGACGACTACAGCGGCGTACGGCTGGTCGACGAGTCGAAGGTGCGCGGGACTGCGGTGGGTTCCGCCTCCGACGGGGCCTGGCTCAAGTTCTCCGGCGCGCAACTCGGCTCGGGAGCCGCGAAGTTGACCGCGCGGCTGGCGGGTGCGGCCGGCACGGTCGAGGTGCGGCTCGGGTCGCCCACCGGCACCCTCGTCGCCACGGCGCGCTTCGACGGAACGGCGTCGCCGTACACGTACGACACGGTGACGGCGGGCCTGTCGCCGGGTGCGGCGAAGGGCCGCCAGGACGTGTATCTGGTGCTGAGTGGAGGCCTGCGCCTGGCGACCTTCGCGTTGCGCTGAGCGGTCCTGTGGCGCAGGCCTGCCCGGCTCAGCTCAGCACTGGGCGGGCTTGCGCCACGAGCACTCGACGTCACCGCGCGCCTCGGCGCCCCTCGCCGTCCTCGGCAGCGTCGCCACCGCCGCGTCCTCGGTGGACTTGGCGAGCGTGACGACGATGGCGTCCTCCAGCGGTTTCACGGAGGAGACGAGGAAGTTGTTGAGGACAATGCTGTAGACGAGCTCGCGCCCGCCCGCGTCCGTCACGTATCCGGAGAGCGCCGAGGCCCCCGTCAACGATCCCGTTTTTCCACGGGCGTTGAGCGCGGCGGGCGTGCCGCACATCCGGGACCGCAGCGTGCCGCCCACGAACCGCTGCGGATCGCAGGCCACCGGCAGCGACCGGTACCAGTCCGCGTACCAGGGCTCCGAGCGCACCGCGAGCAGCAGCTTGGCGAGTTGCCCGGCGGGGAAGTTGTCCATCCGCGACAGCCCGGACCCGTCGACCTGGCGCACCTTGCCCGGATCGGCGCCGACGCCCTTGAGATAGCCGCTGATCGCGGCGAGCCCGGCACTCCAACTGCCCTCTCCGACGGTCTTGTAGCCCATGGCCTTGGTGAGGATCTCGGCGTGCATGTTGTTCGACAGCTTCATGAACGGGATGAGCAGGTCGCGCAGTTGCATGGAGTCGTGGGTGGCGAGTGTCGTCGCGTCCTTCGGGGTGGCCCGGCCGAGCCGGGTGGGCCCGGCGACCTTCACCCCGTGGGCGGCGAGCGCGTCCCGGAAGACTGCGGCGGCGTACCCGGTGGGCTCCCACACGGTCACCCACTCCTTGGCGCCCGAGCCACCGACGGGTGTCGTCCCGCTCACGACGACGGTGTTGGTGCCGTGCTCCCGCTCGACGGTGAGGTCGTTCGCGCCGCCCGCGGCGACGGTGGTGGCCCGCATGTCGACATGGACGTAGCCGGTTCTCGGGGTGACGGTGACGGCCGGTGCGTCCCCGGCCTCGGCACCGGGCGTGACCTGCACGATCACGGTTCCGGTGTCGTAGTCCGTGTCGGGCGCCACGCTCAGCGCACTGATCTGCGCCGAGTAGTACGAGGACTCGTCGTCGGCGGCCCACGACCGCCCGAGCCGCTGCCGGTCGAACCGGGTGTCGTCGGCGAGAAGCCGCCCGCTCACCCGGGTGACCCCGGACTCGGCGATTTTCGCGGCGAGTTGGTCGTAGTCGCTCGCGAGGAGGGTGGGGTCGCCGGTCCCCCGCAGGTACAGATCGCCGTGCAGGACGGAGCCGTGCCGGGTCCCGTTCGTCAGGACGTCGGTCGTGAACCGGTAGTCGGGGCCGAGGAGTTGCATCGCCGCGGTGGAGGTGGCCAGCTTGGTGTTGGAGGCGGGCATGAGCCGGGAGGTCGGCTGGTGCGCGTACAGCACCTCACCGCCGGCGGCGTCGGCGACGACCACGCTCGCGGCGCCGCCCTCCATGCGGGCGTCCCCGAGGATGGTGTCGATGGCCTCCGGCAGTCCGCTGCGGTCGGAGTCCGCGCCGGCCGGTCCGCTCCAGCTGAGCGTGGCCGCCACCAACGCCAAGGTGGCGGCCCAACTCCAGTGACTCATACGGGAATTGACACGTTTCGCGGATGTGCTCACGGGTCTCTTCATGCCTCACGAGCATCCCCGAAGACGCGGCTCCCGGACAGTACGCCTACCCGCTTGCCGTCAGCCGAGCCCCCACGCATGGCCCATCCGGTAGGCCGCGCACAGATTCACGTCCAGGATGTAGGCGCCGGCGCTCCCGCACTGCTCGCTGCCGCTCCCCGGGTCGACGGGCTGGCCGTGGCCCATCCCGGTGATGCTGTACGTCTCCACGACCGCGTTGCCGCCGCCGTCCCGGAAGACCTGGTGCGGGTATCCGCCCACGGTGTCGCTGACGTCCGCCGTCCGGTCGGCGCCGTGGACATCGGTCCACTGCTTCATCAGGTCGGTCATGTTGACGGGCTTCACGGTGTAGTCGGCGGTGCCCTGGAAGACGGTCAGGGTCGGCCAGGGCCCCGTGTATCCGGGTCGCGCGGCCCGCACCCGGTCGCCCCACTGCTTCGCGGTCTGCGTGGCGCCGACGTACATGCAGACGTACGGCGACCCCGCGGCCTGCGCGCAGCCGTACGGCAGCCCGGCGACGACACCGCCCGCGGCGAACTTCTCCGGGTACGCCGCCATCATCACGGCGGCCATCCCGCCCCCGGCGGACAGTCCGGTGACGTACACGCGCGAGGCGTCGCCGGAGACGTCGGCGAGCTGCCGGTCCACCATCTGTGCGGTGCTGGCGGCCTCGCCCTGACCGCGCTCGATGTCACCGCTCTGGAACCAGTCGAAGCAGGACGAGGCGTTGTTGGAGGTCGCCTGCTGCGGCAGCACCACGGAGAAGCCCCACCGGTCGGCGAGCTGGGTCCATCCGCTGCCGGTGCCGTACCCGGCAGCGTTCTGCGTGCACCCGTGCAGCGCGACGACGACGGGCCGCCCGGCGGGCAGTCCGTCGGGCACGTACCGGTACATCTTCAGCGCTCCGGGATTCGACCCGAAGCCGGTGACTTCCTGGACGGAGGCGGCGGACGCCCGCCCCGGTGGGAGGACTAGGGACAGCAGGGCGGCCAGGACGGCCACCAGCACAAGACGGGGTGTTGCGGCTCTGGTCTGGGTCATGGTGAGGGACCGTAGAACCGTGAACGACCCCCTCGATATGGGTCAGGACACCACAACAGGGCGCCCCGGGCTGGTGGTCGAACCCATCAGCTCAGCCCACGACAAAGGCCCCGCTGCCTGGGCAGCGGGGCCTTCGCCTCACATGGGATGAGTGGAGATGGCGGGAATCGAACCCGCGTCCAACGGTGCAAAAACAGGGCTTCTCCGTGTGCAGTTCGCTGCGATTTTCTCAGCCCCGGCGATCACGCGAACAAGTCGCCGACGGGCTCAGTCACTGTTTGATTTCCTTCTAGGTCCCGTGACCGGGCTTAGAAGTTTAGATCCCTTGATGATGCCAGGATCCGGGTCGGGATCACCCCCGGGCTGACACTTCGCAAGTCGCTACTTAGGCAGCGAGGGCGAAGGAATCGCGCTTGGTGTTGGCGATTATTGGTTGCGACATATGGTTAACGAGATCATTGCCGCTTCCTCGACACGCTTCCCCTGCTTCGACATCCGCTGTCGAAACCGATCATCCCCATGTTGATTTTTCAAAGTGGGCCAAGATCCACCGTGAGTCGAAGCCCTCAGTGGCCGATATCCCCGGCCCGTGCCCCGTCACCTGCGGGACTGTTCCATCGTACGGGAACAACGCGGGCCGATGCCAGCGCATTCCCATGAGCTCGGGCAGAGGCTAGTGCTCCTGCGCCCGCTGCCGGCGCTTCGCCGCCGCGATGGCGCGGTCGGACTCCCGGCGGTCCTGGTGCTCACGCAGCGTCTGCCGCTTGTCGTACTCCTTCTTGCCTCGTGCCAGGGCGATCTCGGCCTTGGCACGGCCGTCCCTGAAGTACACGGCGAGCGGGATGATCGTGTGCCCCGTCTCCTGGGCCTTGGACTCCAGCTTGTCGATCTCCTCGCGGTGCAGCAGCAGCTTGCGCTTGCGGCGCACGGAGTGGTTGGTCCAGGTGCCCTGGCTGTACTCGGGGATGTGGGCGTTGTGCAGCCACGCCTCGTTCCCGTCGATCTGGACGAAGCCGTCGACCAGCGAGGCGCGGCCCTGGCGCAGCGACTTCACCTCGGTGCCGGTCAGGACGATGCCCGCCTCGAAGGTGTCGATGATCGCGTAGTCGTGGCGCGCCTTCTTGTTCTGCGCGACGATCTTCTTCTTGCCGCCCCGCTCGCCGTCCTTGCCCTTGGCGGCCGCGCCCTGCTTACCCTGCTGCTTCTGCTGGGACTCTTTCGGTACGTACATGCCCTTGTTCATAGTGCGGCCATTTTCGCACTACGAGGGGTCCCCGAGGCCACCCAATACCGTCTCGGCCCGCTGCAGCGCGCCTTCGTCGGCGTCCAGGTCGGGGGTGATGCCGCGGCCGTCGACGCCGCGGCCCGAGGGGGTGCGGTAGTGGCCGACGGTCAGCTCGGCTACGGAGCCGTCGGGCAGCCGGCTCGGCATCTGGACCGAGCCCTTGCCGAAGGTCCTGGATCCCACGACGACGGCGCGTCCGCGATCCTGGAGGGCGCCTGTGAGGAGCTCGGCCGCGCTCATCGTGCCGCCGTCGACCAGCGCGACCAGGGGTCTGGTGGTGTCACCGCCGGCATCGGCGTGCAGGGCGCGCTGCCTGCCGTTGACGTCGTACGTGGCGACGAGGCCGCCGTCGAGGAAGGCGGAGGCGGCGGTGACGGCCTCGGTGACCAGGCCGCCGGAGTTGCCGCGCAGGTCGAGGACGATGCCCGCGTCGGACGGTGCGTGCCGTACGACGGCGCGCACGACGTCGCCGGAGCCCTTGGTGAAGGCTGCGATCTTGATCACGGTGACACCGTCGGCGGCCTTCTGCACGGTCACCGAGTCCGTGGACAGGAGGGCCCGGTGCAGTGTCAGGTTCCACGCGCGCGTGCCGCGCTCCAGTCCGAGTCGGACGGCGGTGCCTGCGGCCGCGTCGTCGGCGTCACCGCGCAGTAAGGAGACGACGTCCGTGACGGGCCGGCCGTCGACGTCGGCGCCGTCCACGCTGTGCAGCCGGTCGCCCTTGCGGATCCC
The DNA here is from genome assembly GCF_052543295.1 of Streptomyces sp. SAS_270. NCBI lineage: Bacteria > Bacillati > Actinomycetota > Actinomycetes > Kitasatosporales > Streptomycetaceae > Streptomyces > Streptomyces sp. SAS_270. The sequence continues at coordinate 5,358 of NZ_JBMNDS010000097.1, read as the reverse complement.
GGCAGAGGCCGCGGGGGACCCGGTCTGCACGCGGGTCACCTCGATCCGTCCGTCGCGCTCACGCCGGGCCCACAGCCCGACGCCCGTGTACTGGCCGTCGAGGGCTTCCTCGAACTCCTCGTACTCCCCCTGGGAGTAGACGGCGCCCCAGCGGTCGCCACTGCGGCTGACGGCGCGCTCGGCGGCCTCCATGGGCGACTTGCCGTCGGCCATGGCCCGCTCCGCGGCCTCGGTGACGCTCTCGTGCGGGGTGGCGGGGGCGGCCGAACGGGCCGCGGCGGGAGTGGATTTCCGGCCGGGGTCGGGGAACGAGCCGGTCGCGGCACCGGCCACGAGCACGCTCGCGAAGACCAATGTCAGGGTGGCCCCGCGGCCGATGCGGCGGGGCTGACAGAACAGGTCGCGACCTGACATGCCGGTGAGTCTAGGACAACGAAGGGCGCCGCACGGTCGGTTGGACCGTACGGCGCCCCTCGGCGCACGGGAGCCTCGTCACACCTTCAGGTACTTGCGCAACGCGAAGAACGCGGCGAGCGCGGGCATCAGCAGACTCGTGGCGAGGATGAGCGGGAGCTTCGTGAGGACGGCGTCCCAGCCGATGAAGTTGATCAGATTCAGCTTCTCGGACAGGGCCAGCCCGTGGTCGATGATGAAGTAGCGCGCGATCAGCAGGAAACCGCAGGCGACACCACCGCCGATGAGCCCCGCGACCGCGGCCTCCATGATGAACGGCGCCTGGATGTAGAAGCCGGAGGCGCCGACGAGCCGCATGATCCCGGTTTCCCGCCGACGGCTGAACGCCGAGACGCGCACGGTGTTGACGATCAGCATCAGCGCCACGACGAGCATCAGCGCCATCACCGCCCGCGCCGCCCAGTTCATGCCGTTGAGCAGCCCGAAGAGGTTGTCCAGGATGCCCTTCTGGTCCTGCACGGACTGCACGCCGTCACGCCCGTCGAAGGCGGTCGCGATGACCTGGTACTTCTCCGGGTCCTTCAGCTTGATGCGGTACGACTCCTGCATCTGGTCCGGCGTGAGGGAGCTGGCCAGCGGGGAGTCGCCGAACTGCTCCTTGTAGTGCTTGTACGCCTGGTCGGCCGACTCGTAGGAGACCCTCTCGACCACGGACAGCTTGCCGAGCTCGGACTTGATCTGCTCCTTCTGCTGGGTGGTGACCGCCCCCTTGGCGCAGTTGGGGTCGGACTCCGCGTCGCTCTTGTTGCAGAGGAAGATCGAGACGTTGACCTTGTCGTACCAGTAGCCCTTCATCGTGTTCACCTGGTCACTCATCAGGAGCGACCCGCCGAACAGGGCGAGGGAGAGGGCGACCGAGACGATGACCGCGAAGGTCATCGTGAGATTGCGGCGGAGACCGACACCGATCTCCGACAGAACGAACTGGGCGCGCATGGCGTCTGCTAAGCCTTTCCGTGGACCGTCGTCAGTGCTGGTAGCCGTAGACGCCGCGTGCCTGGTCGCGGACGAGACGGCCCTTCTCCAGCTCGATGACGCGCTTGCGCATCTGGTCCACGATGTTCTGGTCGTGGGTCGCCATCACCACGGTCGTGCCCGTCCGGTTGATCCGGTCGAGCAGCTTCATGATGCCGACGGAGGTCTGCGGGTCGAGGTTGCCGGTGGGCTCGTCCGCGATCAGCAGCTTGGGCCGGTTGACGAAGGCCCGCGCGATGGCGACGCGCTGCTGCTCACCGCCGGACAGCTCGCCGGGCATCCGGTCCTCCTTGCCGCCGAGCCCGACGAGGTCGAGCACCTGCGGCACGGACTTGCGGATCTCGCCCTTCGACTTGCCGATGACCTCCTGCGCGAAGGCCACGTTCTCGGCGACCGTCTTGTTGGGCAGCAGGCGGAAGTCCTGGAAGACGGTCCCCAGCTGGCGGCGCATCTGCGGCACCTTCCAGTTGGAGAGGCGTGCGAGGTCCTTGCCCAGGATGTGCACCTGACCGTGACTGGCCCGCTCCTCGCGGAGGACCAGCCGCAGGAAGGTGGACTTTCCGGAGCCCGAGGACCCCACGAGGAACACGAACTCGCCCTTCTCGACCTCCAGGGAGACATCCCTGAGGGCGGGGCGGGTCTGCTTGGGGTAGACCTTGGAGACGTTGTCGAATCGGATCACGGATGCACCACGGGTCGCCGGGGGTAGATGAGCGTGACCATACGCGAACCGGGTGCACGGCCGCAGTCGGCGTACGGGGTTGCGCGAGGCTTGCGCGTTTTGTCACGGATCTGAAGGCCCGCCGGGAGACTCCAGGACACTTCGGAGTGCCGTTTTCGGCCTTGACAGCACCCGGACGGGGCAGGATAAGGCGAGCCGCGCCGAATTCCGCGGAACCTGGCACAGTGGAGGGGGAACGGTTGCGTTCCCCGCAGCGTTAAGAGGGCGGAGACGGCGCAAGGAGGGCAAGCGCATGACGTACGACCGATTGGTGTGCGCGAACTGCGCAGCGCCCGTCAGTGAGGGCCGCTGCCCCGTGTGCCGCGCGAACCGGGAGCGGCTGCAGCAGGAGAGCCCCTTCGCGGGGCTGAACCCGATGGCGCTGATCGCGCTGCTCGCCGTACTGATCGCAGCTGTGGCGCTGCTGGCGCACCAGACGGCGTAGGACGGGCCCGAAGAGCCGCAGGACGCGGGAGCGGCCGCAGCTCTCAGGCACATCAGAACCCACGAGCAAGGGCCCGGAGCACCGCTCCGGACCCTTCTCACGTACTTCTGCGGCCACGACCTACGGGCCGTTACCGCTCGTTACTGTCTGCTGCTGCCTCAGGCGGCAGCGCCGCCGCGGCCGCCCGCGAGGCGGGGCAGCAGACGGAAGCCGATACCGCCGGCGATCATCGTGGCCGCACCGATCAGCAGGAACGCGGTCTGGCCGGCACCCGTCTCGGCGAGCTCACCGTCGCTCTTGCCCTGGGCGGAGGTGTCGGAGCTGTCCGAACCGGTGTCGGTCAGGGCCGAGCTGCCCTCCTCCTGGGCGGAGGTGTCGGAGCCGCCGTCGGGGTCGGTGTTGCTGTTCCCGCCGCCACCGTTGCCGGTGCCCGGGTCGGAGGGGTCCGACGAGGGCGCGGGGTCGGAGGGGGCCGGGTCGCTCGGAGCCGGGTCGGAAGGCGCCGGGTCACTCGGAGCCGGGTCCGACGGGGCGGGGTCGGAGGGCGCCGGGTCGCTCGGGGCCGGGTCGGACGGAGCGGGGTCCGACGGGGCCGGGTCGGAGGGGGCGGGGTCGGTCGGGAGGCCCGTGTCGGACGGCGCCGGGGTCGTCGGGGCGTCGACGTCGACATCCACGCCGACACCGGTCTCGTCGGCGTTCGCGCCGACGCTCACGCCGCCGACCTGCACATCGAGGTCGAGGGCCGAAGCGGCACCGGCAGCGGTCAGCGAAGCACCGGCGGCGATCACCGCACCGGCAGCTATCCGCGCCACACGGATCCGCGTCTTCTTGGTCATCTGGCTGCTACCCCCAGTAGCTAATCGTCAATGGAGCAGCGCTCGGGGCCACGGCGTCACAGGCGGCTTCACTCAAGCCTCCCGGTTCACATGCGCCCCGGAGATACGCATGCCAACCGTCACCCTTCCCAGTTTTCACAGCAACGTCAAGGTCGTTGCGTACGCGATGTCCAGATCAACATCATTTGACCGCCATCAAGACATGTGACTGTGACGTAAAACCCAGACATCCCCGCACACAAAAGGCAACTGCCGCCCGGTGGACGGCAGTTGCCTTGTCGACAAAGAGGCGTTTACGCCCGGCCTTACTTCTCCTGCTGCTTGCGCCAGCGAATTCCGGCCTCGAGGAATCCGTCGATCTCACCGTTGAACACGGACTCCGGGTTGCCGACTTCGTGCTCGGTCCGCAGGTCCTTGACCATCTGGTACGGGTGCAGCACGTACGAACGCATCTGGTTGCCCCAGGAGCTGCCGCCGTCCTTGAGGGCGTCCATCTTGGCCCGCTCCTCCTGACGCTGCCGCTCAAGCAGCTTCGCCTGCAGAACGTTCATGGCGCTGGCCTTGTTCTGGATCTGCGAGCGCTCGTTCTGGCAGGAGACGACGATGCCGGTCGGAAGGTGAGTGAGGCGCACAGCGGAGTCCGTCGTGTTGACGCCCTGGCCACCGGGCCCGGACGACCGATACACATCCACCCGCAGCTCGGACTCGTCGATCTCGATGTGGTCGGTCTGCTCGACGACGGGCAGGATCTCGACACCGGCGAACGAGGTCTGTCGACGCCCCTGGTTGTCGAAGGGCGAGATGCGCACCAGCCGGTGCGTGCCCTGCTCCACGGACAGCGTGCCGTACGCGTACGGGGAGTGCACGGCGAAGGTGGTCGACTTGATGCCGGCCTCTTCCGCGTACGACGTCTCGTACAGCTCCGTCTTGTAGCCGTGCCGCTCCGCCCAGCGCAGGTACATGCGCTGGAGCTTCTCGGCGAAGTCGGAGGCGTCGACGCCGCCGGCCTCGGCGCGGATGGTGACGACGGCTTCACGGGAGTCGTACTCCCCGGAGAGCAGCGTGCGGACTTCCATCTCGTCCAGCGCCTTCTTCACGGACGTGAGTTCGGACTCGGCCTCGGCGCGGGTGTCCGGGTCGTCCTCCTCCTCGGCCATCTCGAAGAGCACCCCGAGATCGTCGATACGACCACGCAGCGCCTCGGCCTTCCTGACCTCCGCCTGGAGGTGGCTGAGCTTGCTGGTGATCTTCTGCGCCTCGTCCGGGTCGTCCCACAGGGACGGCGCGGCCGCCTGCTCCTCGAGCACGGCGATGTCTGCCCTCAGCTTGTCGAGGTCCAGGACGGCCTCGATCGACTCCATGGTCGAGGAGAGGGACTTGAGCTCTTCGGATACATCGACGACTGCCACGCCTCCAGCGTAACGGCAACGGCAACCGAGCCTCGCCCCTCGCCCCCACGGGACCGGGGCACACGTACAGCCCCCGGTCACCCGGGGTGGGTGGGCAAACCCCGGGCACCCCTTGCTTCCTTCGCACCCGGTGCTGGTGCCGGCCAGGGGTGGGTCACGCAGCCCGCCGTTCACGGGGCGCCGCTGCGCCCACCCGTGCCGCCCCTGGCGGCACGATTGCCCGCAGTGACGAGGCTTCGCCGTCCCCCGGCGTCACACGCACCCGCCGCTGCTGGGTGGGCAGCTGCCTCTAGCTGCACGCGCGCCCGCAGTGACGCGGCTTCGCCGACCACCCACGGCACACGCACCCCCGCTGCTGGGTGTGCAGCCGCACCCCCACGTACCCGCGGCCGGGTACGTACGGAAGGGTCCGTGCCGGTACGTCTCTGCCCGTCGCGTAGCCGGCCCCCAGCCAAGCTCCGCCATGCTCGACCCCCGGGCAGTACGCCCACGCGGCGA